>DASQWY010000274.1:0-4227 GCA_035640005.1 Actinomycetes bacterium | reverse complement strand
CCGCCGGTTGGCCGCCGAGGGCGCGAGGGTGCTGATCGCCGACCTCGATGCCGGCACGGGCCGGGCGACCGCGGCCGAGCTGGGCGCCGGCTTCGTCGCCGCCGACCTGGCCCGTGAGGCGGGCGTGCGGGCGGTGATGGCGGCGGCGCGCGAGCGGCTGGGCGGCCTGGACGTGCTGGTCAACAACGCCGGTGGGGTGGAGGGCCCGAACTACCCCGAGGCGCCGCCCAGCCGCTGGATGGCCACGCTGGCGCTCAACCTGCACGCGGTCATGCTGGCGACCCAGCTGGCCCTGGACCTGATGCGGGAGCGCGGCGGGGCGGTGGTCATGGTCGGCTCGTCGGCGGGCCTGGGCAGCTCGCCGCACGACGCGCCCGAGTACGCGGTCGCCAAGGCCGGGGTGGTGCGGCTGACCGGCTGCCTGGCGCCGCTGGCCGAGCGGGCCGGCATCCGGGTCAACTGCGTGTGCCCGCACCTGGTCGACACGCCGGCCTCCCGCCGCTCGCGCGCCCGGCTGGGCCCTGACGAGCGCGCGCGGCTGCCGCCGGCGCTGCCGGCGGCCGAGGTCGCCGACGCGGTGGTGGCGCTGCTGCGCGACGAGGCGCTGGCCGGTCGGGTGCTGGTCTGCCGCAGCGGCCGGCCGCGCCGGCTGCTGCCGGTGGTCGACTGGCACGAGGCCTGAGCGGGAGGTTCCCCCTCAGGGGAGGTCGTCGAGCTCCTCCAGGCGCGGCGCCGCGCGGATCGACGGGCTCAGCGTGCCCCAGACGGCCAGCAGCAGGCCGAACCCGGCGAACACGGCGATGGTCGCCCGCGCCGAGGTGGCGTCGAGCAGCAGGCCGGCCGCCAGCGGGCCGAGCGGGGCGACCAGCAGCGAGATCGTGCTGCGCACGGACTCGGCGCGGCCGAGCAGCCGGTCGGGGGTCATGGCGATCCGGTAGCCGGTGACCACCGAGTCGGTCGACGGGATCGCCAGCCCGGTCGGCAGCAGGCTGGCGGCCAGGACGTAGTCGTCCGGCCAGACCAGGAACAGGGCGCAGCCGAGCCAGGTCCACAGCTCCAGCAGCAGCACCGCGCGGACCGGGAGCAGGCGGCGGACCAGCGGCGAGGCGAGCGAGCCGAGCAGCAGGCAGGCGCCGAAGGCGGCGACCAGCAGGCCGACCCGCCCGCCCGACAGCCCCTGCCGCCTGCCGACGACCACCACCGCGAGCAGCACGCCCGGGCCGATGAAGTTGGTGAGCCCGTACAGGAACGCGCAGGTGCGCAGGAACGGCCGCTCCCAGAGGAATCGGAAGCCCTCGGCCAGCCGGGCGCGCAGCCGGGAACGGTCGGGCTCGCGCTGCTCCTGGAAGGGGGTGCGCATCCACAGCAGCGACAGGGTCGAGAACGTGTAGGAGACCGCGTCGACCAGGAACGGCAGCGCGCGGGCCAGCTCGAACAGCGCGCCGCCGAGGGGCGGGCCGCCCAGCCGCACGGCCGCCTGCCGGCCCGTCTCGGCGCCCGCGGCCGCCGGCAGCTGGCGTGCCGGCACGACCGCGCGCAGGGCGCCGGCCTGCGCCGCCGAGAACAGGGTCGCGCCGGCGCCCTCCACGAAGGCGACCAGCGGGATCGCCCAGAAGGCGACCCGGTGCAGCGCGATCGCCGCGGCGAGGCCGCCGACCGCCAGCACGCGCACGCCGTCGGCCGCGATCATCAGCCGCCTGCGGCGCCAGCGGTCGGCGACCACGCCGGCCGGCAGCGCCAGCAGCGCCAAGGGGAGGGCCCGCGCGAACGAGACCACGCCGGTCTTCGCCGCCGAGTGGGTCACCGCCAGCACCAGCAGCGGGTAGGCGATCGAGGTCGACTGGGTGCCGGCGCTGGACAGCAGCTGCCCGACCTGGAGCAGCACGAAGTCGCGGTTGCGGCGCAGGGGACCCAGGGTCACCCCTCAAGGCTAGCCGAGCCGTCAGCCGACCTCGCGCACCGTGCGCCAGCCGAGCAGGCCGGCGAAGCCGAGCAGGCCGAGGCCGGCGAGCGTGTCGGTCGCGCGCAGGCCCCGGTCGCCGAGCCGGCGGCGCAGCGCCGCCATGCCGACCGAGAGGGTGGCGAACCAGGCGAACGAGCCCACGCCGATGCCGGCGAGCATCGCCGAGGTCGTGCCGGCGCTGGTGGCGACGCTGGCCGCCGAGGCGGCGGCGAACACCGCCCCCCAGGAGGCGATCGTCAGCGGGTTGGAGGCGGTCGCCGCCAGCGACACGCGCAGCGCCCGCAGCGGCGAGGCCAGCTCCTCCTGGGTCTCGCCGCCGGCGCGCACCCGGAACGCCGACCACAGCGTGCGGGCGCCAAGCGCCAGCAGCACGGCCGTGCCGAGCAGCCCGAGCGCCAGTCGCAGCGGCGCGACCCGCAGCAGCTGGGCGGCGCCGGCCACGCCGAGGCAGGCGTAGACCAGGTCGACCAGGGCGGCCCCGGCGCCGATCGCCAGGCCGGTGCGCAGGCGGCCGCGCAGCACGCTGCGGGCGCACAGCAGCCAGATCGGCCCGACCTGGGCCGCGACCAGGAAGCCGAGCCCCAGCCCGGTCCACATGGCGGTGACCATGCCCGCAGGATGGCAGCCGGGGCCGCTGCCGCACGAGCGGGTTTCCCCGTGCCCGCTACCGGGTCGTGGAAATGCCCCCGTCCACCGGGATGACGGCGCCGGTCACGTAGGCGCCGGCGCGGCCGGCCAGGTACAGCGCCGCGCCGACCATGTCGTCGGGCTCGCCGATCCGCCCCAGCGGCGCGGACGCGACGATCGCGTCGCCGAAGTCGCGCAGCGTCTGCGCCATCATCTTCGACTCGAACGGGCCGGGGGCGATCGCGTTCACGGTGACCCCGCGCGGGCCGAGCTCGCGCGCCAGCACCCGGGTCAGGTGGTGCAGGCCGGCCTTGCTCGCCGAGTAGGCGTAGGTCGGCAGCGGCGGCACCCGCAGGCCGTCGATCGAGCCGACGTTGATGACGCGGGCGGGGTCGCCCGGCGCCGCCGCCGCCTCCAGCAGCGGCAGCAGCGCCTGCACCAGGAAGAACGGCGCCTTCAGGTTGAGGTCGAGGACCTTGTCCCAGGCCGGGGCCGGGAACTGCTCCAGGGGCGCGCCCCAGGTCGCGCCCGCGTTGTTGACCAGCACGTGGATCCGCCGCTCGCGCTCGCCGAGCTCGCGGGCGAGCCGCGCGCACCCCTCGGGGGTGGACAGGTCGGCCGGCAGCGGCACGCAGGTACCCGTGCGCGACAGCTCCTCGGCGACCTGCTCGCAGGCGGCCGCCTTGCGGGAGCTGACGTACACCCGCGCGCCCGCCTCGACGTAGCCGCGGGCGATCATCAGCCCGATGCCGCGGCTGCCGCCGGTGACCACGGCGGTCTTGCCCTCCACCGAGAACAGCTCGCTCATGTCGGCTCCCGTCCGCTCGGGTGGCGCGGCCGGCCCGCTCCGGCGGCGACGGGCGGTCGCGCCGGGTAGCCCTCCGGCAGCAGCGTGTCGCCGTAGTAGACCTGCCACTGGTAGTAGCCGAGGAAGCTCCGCTGGTCGGCGCGGATCAGCTCGGCGTAGGCGGTGACCGCGCGCACGTAGCGGCGGCTGGGGTTGTAGGCGTAGAGGGCGGCGGCCATGTGGGCGGGCGCGCCGTGGGCGCGCAGCAGCCTGGCCGCGGCCCGGACCGCGTCGCCGGTGGCGTGGACGTCGCCGCCGCGGCCGTAGCGCCGCCAGGTGGACGGGAGGAACTGCATCGGCCCCTGCGCCCCGGCGACGCTGGTGCCGCGGATGCGGCCGACCCTGGTCTCGACCAGGTGGATGGCGGCCAGGTACTGCCACGGCACGCCGAGCTCGGCCCCGGCCGCGCGGTAGGCGGCCAGCAGCCGCCCGGCGGGGGCGGGGGCGACGACGCGCCAGCGGGGCAGCCGGCGGGCGGGCCCGTTGAGCTGGCGCAGGTCGATGCCGGCCAGCACGTTCCGCCTGACCACCGGGCGCAGCGCGGGCGGCAGCAGCGGCAGGACGGCGGGCAGCAGCCGCGGCTGGCGGACCAGCGCGCGGTAGGCGCGCTGCTGGGCGCGGCCAAGGCCGGGGAGCCTGGACGCCGGCGTGGCCGGGTCGCGGATGGCGGTCTCGGCCGCGGTGAGCTGGCCGGCGAGCCGGGCGGCGGCGCTGGCGGCCGGGGGCGCCGTGCTGGGCGGGGGAGCGGCCCGCCCGGGCGCCACGCCGCGGCCGCCGGCGGGGGCGGGGG
>DASQWY010000273.1:0-4543 GCA_035640005.1 Actinomycetes bacterium | reverse complement strand
GCACGCCTGGCGACCCCGTACGGGGAGCTGACGCTGTTCTGGACGCTCGGCTACGGCGGCGGCCTGTTCCTGCCGTTCCGTGACGCCACCGCCGGCCACGAGACCTACGGCGGCGGGCGCTACCTGACCGACACGATCAAGGGCACCTTCGGCCGCGGCCTGCGGGTCGAGGGCGAGCGGGTCGTGCTCGACTTCAACTACGCCTACAACCCCTCCTGCGCCTACAACGCCCGCTGGGCCTGCCCCCTGGCCCCGCCCGAGAACCGCCTGCCCGTCCCGGTCCGCGCCGGCGAGCTCGCCTACCCCGACCCGGTCCCCTGAGCCGGCCCGGCGCAGCCGCAGCTCTGCCGCACCACCAGCCGGGTCGGCAGCACGATCGCGTCGGGCGGCGCGTCCGGGTCGGCGATGCGGTGCAGCAGCAGCTCCACCGCACTGGTGCCGAGCTGCCGCATGGGCTGGTGCACGGTGGTGAGCGGGGGCCACACGTGGCGGGCGAGCTGGATGTCGTCGAAGCCGGTGAGCAGCACCTCGCCGGGGACGGCCACGCCGGCCTCGGCCAACGCGCCGAGCGCGCCGACCGCCATCTGGTCGTTGGCGCAGACCAGGCCGCGGGGGCGCCGCCCGGCGGCCAGCAAGGCGCGCGTGGCCGCCCGGCCGCCCGCCTCGGTGAAGTCCCCGGCCAGGTCGGGCCGGTCGGGCACGGGCCGGCCGGCGGCGGCCAGCGCGGCGCGGAAGCCCTCGAAGCGGGCGGCCGCGTCGGGCGAGTCGGCCGGCCCGCCGAGGAAGGCGACCTCGCCGGCTCCGTGGACCTCCAGCAGGTGGGTGGTGGCGGCCGCGGCGCCCTCGGTGTTGGCCACGCCGGCGTGGTCGAGGTGCTCCGGCTCGCGCGGGCCGGCGACCAGCACCACCGGGATGCGCCGCGCCAGCCGCTCCAGCACCTCGGGGAGGATGGTGCGGGCCAGCACCACCATGCCGTCGGTCTTGCCGGCCAGCGCCAGGTCGAAGCCGCGGTCGAGCGGGTCGATGCCGACCAGCAGCACCGCGTAGCCGGCCTGGCGGGCGGCCCGGTCCATGCCGCGGAGCACGTCGTCGGAGTAGCGCAGCGTCTCGTGGCCCTCGTCGACCTCGGGGTCGCGGACGTCGGTGCGGGCCAGGCCGAGCACGCCGGTGCGCCTCCTCGCCAGCCCGGTCGCCGGGCCGCTGGGGACGTAGCCGAGCTCGGCCACCGCCCGCAGCACGCGCTCGCGGGTCTCCGGCCGCAGGTCGTCGGGGCGGGTGAGCGCGCGGGAGACGGTCGCGATCGAGACCCCCGCCTCGCGCGCCACCTCGTAGATCGTGGGGGCCTCCGGCATCCACGGCCCTCCCGAACTGTAAGCGCTTACAGTCGCTCCGGGGTTGTACCCGCATCCACAGGGAACAAACCAAGGTCTAGGCGCCCAGACCAGCGGGGGCGATAATCTGGGGACTACAAGGATGTAGTTCGGCCAGCAGGGAGTGAGCGCGGCATGGAACCTCTGCGTCTCTCGGAGATTCTCCGCGGCCTCGAGGGCAAGTGGGTGGCCCTCAGAGGCGATGAGGTTGTCGCCGCCGCCGGCAGCGCCGACGCACTGTTCAGGCAGCTGCGCTCCAAGCGGGTTCTCGATGCCAGCGTGCTTCGGGTCCCCACCGAGCAGGAGCACAAGGCCGAGCTGGTCGGACTCGGGTAACCCCGCATTGGCCGGACGGCGCCCGTTCCCGTGGGTCTTTCCCTACGCCGAAGACCCGACAAGTGGCGCAACGCATCCGACCGGACGGTTGGTCTACCGGCCGGTGGTGAACATCACCCTTGTTGGCGCCGACGGGCCGGAAGGCCCCGAGGAGGCCACGTTCCTCGCGCTGGTGGACTCCGGCGCCGAGCGGGTGCTCGCCGCGCCCGGCGTGGCCAGGCAACTCCGAGTGATGCCGGACCCCGACCACCCTACCCCGCTGAAGATCGGCGGTGAGACGCGATTGGTCCACCCTGCCGACGTGACCCTGCGGCTCGCCCCCAAACCAGGCCAGCCTGGCGTGGAGTGGCAATCGGAGGTTGGGTTCTTCAGCGAGTGGACGTCGGCTCCCTGGCAGGTCTTGCTCGGGCAGGTCGGCTTCTTTGACCAGTTCACGGTGACCTTCAGCCGGCTTGCCCTCCAGTTGGCCGTTGAGGAGGCGCACGCCTTCGACCGTCGGTACGGCACACGCTGACCTCGACCCTCAGCGGGCCGGTTCGACCCGGTAGCCGAGGGCGAGCAGGTCGGTGACCACCTGGTCGCGGTGGATCGGGTTGCGGGTCTCCAGGGTGAGGCGGACCTCGACCTCGTCGACGGCCAGGTCGAGGCCGGCCCGGTGGTGCTCGACCGACAGCACGTTGAGCCCGAGCCGGGCGACCTCGGCGGTCAGCCGCGCCAGCGTGCCCGGCCGGTCGTCCAGCACCACCCGCAGGACCACGTAGCGGCCGGCGGCCGACATGCCGTGGTCGATCACCTTGATGAGCAGCAGCGGATCCACGTTGCCGCCCGACAGCAGCACGGCCACCGGCCCGTCGCCCGGCACCTTGCCGGCCAGCACGGCGGCCAGGGCGACCGCGCCGGCCGGCTCCACCACCGCCTTGGCCCGCTCCAGCAGCAGCAGCAGCGCCTCGCTGATCCCCTCCTCGGTGACGGTCACCACCTCGTCCACCAACGCCTGGACGTGCGCCAGGGTCAGCGGCGACGGCGACTTGAGCGCGATCCCGTCGGCCATCGTGTGCAGCCGGTCCAGGCGCACGCAGCGGCCCGCCTCCAGCGACGCCAGCATGGCGGCCGCCCCGGCCGCCTCCACCCCCACCACCCGCACCCGCGGCCGCACCGCGGCCAGCGCGGCGGCGATCCCGGACACCAGCCCGCCGCCGCCGACCGGTACCACCACCGCCTCGGCCTCCGGCGCCTCCTCGGCCAGCTCCAGGCCGATGGTGCCCTGGCCGGCGATGATCGCCCGGTCGTCGAACGGCGGCACGAACGCCGCCCCCTCGGCCTCCGCGTGCTTGCGGGCCACCTCGATGCAGTCGTCGACCACGTCCTGCTCGAGCCGGACCCCAGCGCCGTAGGCGAGGGTCGCCTCCACCTTCGGTAGGGGCGCGTTGGTGGGCATGAAGATGGTCGCCTGGCGACCGGTGAGGCGGGCGGCCAGCGCCACCCCCTGGGCGTGGTTGCCGGCCGAGGCGGCCATCACCGGCATGCCCTCCGGCAGCTGGGCGATGTGGTTGTAGGCGCCGCGGATCTTGAACGACCCGGTCCGTTGCAGGTGCTCGGTCTTGAGCAGGACGGGCCGGCCGGTCAGGCGGCTCAGGGTCTCGGAGCGGTCCAGCGGGGTCGGCCGCAGCACGCCGGCCAGCCGCCAGCGGGCGTCGCGGATCTGGTCCACGGTGACCAGCCCTGACTGGTCCCGGCCGACCGGCTCCTTCGCCGCCCGCGCTCCCATGCCGGCACCATACGCCTCCCCGTCGCGGGCTGCGGCTACGCTGGCCCTTGGCGGCGACGCGGCGGAGGCGAAGGGGGCGGGCGGCGATCGAGCGGGAACAGACGCGGCGGCAGGCGTGGGAGGGCGTGCTGAACGCCCGGGACCTGGGCGGCTACGCCGGCCTCGGCGGGCGCGAGACCCGCTGGGGCGCGGTGGTGCGCTCCGGCAACCTGGCCATGCTGACCGCCACCGGGCGCCAGGCCCTGGTCGACTACGGCGTGCGCTCGATCGTCGACCTGCGGCTGTCCGAGGAGGTCGCCCGCCATCCCAACCCGTTCGCCGAGCCGGACGCGCACGGGGTCGGCTACGCGAACCTGTCGTTCATCGACCCGGGCGCCCCGGCGCCGCCGAGCGTCAGCACGCTGGCCGAGGACTACCAGGGCATGCTCGACCGGTTCGGGCAGGCGGTGGCCGCGGTGATGACCGCGATCGCCAACGCGCCCGAGGGCGGCGTGCTGGTGCACTGCGCGGCGGGCAAGGACCGCACCGGGCTGGTGGCCGCGCTGCTGCTCGGCCTGGCCGGGGTGGCGCCGGAGACGATCGCCGCCGACTACGCGCTGACCGCCGACTGCCTGCGGCCGCGGGACCAGGAGTGGCTGGAGAACGGCCCCGGCGAGCGCGCCGACCGCGAGGCGTGGCTGCGCTGGGCCGAGCCGACCGCCGAGGTGATGCTGGAGGTGCTCGACCACCTGGCCGCCCGCTATGGCGGGGTCGAGGGCTACCTGCTGCAGGCGGGCGTGGCGCCCGGCGACCTGGACCGCCTCCGCTCCAGGCTGCTCGACCCGCCCGGCGGCATGGTACGGCCCTCGTGAAGAAGGCGGCGTCCTCCCAGTGGGGCGGCTACTTCGGCGACCCGGACGGCTCCCTGTGGGAGGGCGCCTCCCCCTCGTAGCTACGACCCCACGGTGGTGGCGACCGGGGCGGCGCGGGCGGCGCGGTCGAGGCCGAACTGCAGGCCGTCGGCGAGCGCCTCCCAGGAGGCGGTGACGACGTCGTCGGAGACCCCGACCGTGGTCCACTCGCCGTCGCC
>DASQWY010000272.1:0-3009 GCA_035640005.1 Actinomycetes bacterium | reverse complement strand
GTGAACGGGCTCTGCGCCCGCACCCGGTCGGGGTCGGTCCCGTAGTACCAGTCGTTGAAGATCCAGCCGATGTCGCTGGAGCCCTCGAAGCTGTCGGGGGCGTTGACCGCCCGCTCGCTGATGGCGGCCACGAACCGGTCGGTGTGGCCGACCAGCCAGCTGGTCATGTAGCCGCCGTAGGAGCCGCCCATCACCCCGACCCGGCTGGCGTCCAGCTCCTGGTCGGTCAGGGCGGCGTCGAGCAGGGCGAGCAGGTCCTTGGCGTCGAGGTTGCCCATGTCGCCGACGATCGCCCGCCCGTGGGCGTCGCCGTAGCCGCCCGAGCCGCGCGGGTTGCCGAGCACCACCGCGTAGCCCGCGCCCGCGTACACCTGCGCCTCGTCGAACAGCACGTAGCCGTACTGGGCCTGCGGCCCGCCGTGGATGGCCAGCAGCACCGGGAACGGCCCCTGGCCGGCCGGCTTCACCAGCCAGCCGTGCACCGGGTAGCCGTCCGGCGCGGTCGCGTGCAGCTCCTGGTAGGGCCGCAGCGACGCCGACCGCGCCAGCAGCGCACCGAAGTCGGTCACGACCCGCTCGCCGCCACCCTGGAACACCGCGACCTCGCCGGCGGACTGGTCGGTGGTGACGATCGCGGCCAGCACGCCGCCGGCGCGGTCGTAGTCCTGGAGCTGGCGGCGGCCGCCGACCAGGCGGGTCGGCTCGCCCCCGGCGACCGGGTAGCGGAACAGCCCGACGGCGCCGCGGTCCAGGCCGATGGTGGTCACCGCGTCGTCCTCGGTGAGCAGCAGGCAGGGCCCGTGCGCGGCGAAGCTCTCGACGTCGAAGCGCTCCTCGTCGGTGTGCCGCTGGGGCGCGTGCGAGCCGTCGGCCGCCACCGACCAGATCCCGGTGGTGCGGCCGGCCATGTTGCCGTCCTCCGCCTCCGGGGCGCAGTAGTGGACGCGTGAGCCGTCCGGCGAGAAGGCCGGCCGCGACACCCAGGTGTCGGTGCGGGTCAGCCGCACCGCGTCCCCGCCGGCCACCGGGGCGACGAACACGTCGTTGTAGACGTCGTCGTCGCGGGTCTCGTGGCGGGCGGAGACGAACGCCAGCAGCTTGCCGTCCGGGCTCCAGGCCGGCTCGGTGTTGTCGAAGTCGCCGCGGGTGACCTGGACCGGCTCGGCGTCCTCGGCGGTCACGTCGATGGTGAACAGCTGCGGCCGGCGGTCGAAGGTGTAGCCGAGGTTGTCGACGTGGTAGTTGAAGAGGGTGACGCGCCGGGGCGGTTCCTTCTCGGGTGGCACGTCGGCGTCGGTGCCGTAGCGGCCCGGCTCGGGCACCCGCGCCTGGTAGGCGATCCGGGTCGAGTCGGGGCTCCAGGCGAACGCCTCCACCCCGAGCGGGTGCTCGCAGACCTGGCGCGCCTCACCTCCGTCGGCCGGCATGACGTGCAGCTGCGGCTTGGCGTCGTCGTCGGCGGCGCGCACGAACGCCAGCAGGCGGCCGTCGGGGGAGAAGCGCGGCCGGCCGTCGCGCGGCCCGGCCGTGAAGCGGCGCGGGCTGGCCGACCCGTCGGTCGGCACCACCCAGATGTCGCCGCGGTAGGTGTTCTTGTCCAGGTCGACGCGGCCGACGGCGACGGCGACCAGGCGGCCGTCGGGCGACAGCGACAGCGACGTGGGGGTCCGCAGGTACCGCAGGTCGGCCGGGAGCATGCACCGACCCTACCATGCGCTCGTGCCGGATTCGGCCACTCCCTTGCGCCAGCTGGCGTGCAGGCGGGCGTAGGTGCCGCCGGCCCGCAGCAGCTCGGCGTGGGTGCCGCGCTCGACCAGGCGGCCGTGCTCCAGCACCAGCACCAGGTCGGCGTGCTCGGCGGTGGCCAGCCGGTGGGCGATGGTGACGGCGGTGCGGCCGGCGGTGAGCCGCTCGATCGCCAGGCGCAGCCGCACCTCGGTGGCGGGGTCGACCGCCGAGGTCGCCTCGTCGAGGATCAGGCAGCCGGGGTCGGCCAGGTAGCCGCGGGCCAGCGCCACCAGCTGCCGCTCGCCGACCGACAGGTGCTCGCCGCGCTCGCCGACCCGGGTGCCGAGCCCGTCGGGCAGCCCGTCGACCCAGGCGCCCAGGCCGAGCGCGTCGACCGCGGCGCGCACGCTCCGGTCGGTCGCGCCGGGCCGGCCGAGGCGCACGTTCTCGGCCACGGTGGTGTCGAACAGGAACCCGTCCTGGGGGACCATCACCAGCGAGGACCGCAGTGAGCCGAGCGACACCTCGCGCAGGTCCAGGCCGGCGACCCGGATCGCGCCGCCGGTCGGGTCGGCGAGCCGGATGAGCAGCTTGGCGAGGGTCGTCTTGCCGGACCCGGTGGCGCCGACCAGCGCCACCCGCGTGCCCGCGGCGATCCGGACGCTCACGTCGCGCAGGGCGGGCGGCCCGCCGTGGTAGGCGAACCAGACGTGGTCCAGCTCGATGTCGAGGGCGTGGTGCGGCAGGCGCAGGCCCGGCTTCGGCTCGATGACCTCGACCGGGGTGTCGAGCACGTCCAGCACCTTGTTCCAGCCGGCCACCGCCTGCTGGGTCATGTCGAGGATCTCGGTGAACTCCGCCACCGGCTCCAGGAAGATCGACACCAGGAAGGCGAAGGCGACCAGCTTGCCGACGGTGAGGCCGCCGGCCGGCCCGAGCGCCATGCCGGTCAGCAGCACCGCGCCGGTGGCCACCACCGCGAACAGCTCGCCGGACGGGAACACCAGCGCCCCGAGGGTGCCGGCGCGGATCTCCGCCCGCCGCCGCCGCTCCACGGCCGCCTCCACCCGGCGCTGCGCGGCGGGCTGCACGCCGTAGGCGCGGATCACCGCCGCGCCCATGATCGACTCGGACACGGCGGCCAGCATCTCGCCGACCCGGGTGCGCACCGCGTCCCAGGCGGCCACCAGGCGGCGCTGCACCAGCCGCAGCACCAGCGCCAGCGGCAGCACGGCGACGGTGGCGACGCTTGCCAGGCGCCAGTCGTAGACGGCCATGGTG
>DASQWY010000271.1:0-9029 GCA_035640005.1 Actinomycetes bacterium | reverse complement strand
ACCCGCTACGACAAGCTGGCGGTCAGCTACCACGCCTGGCTGGTGGTGGCCGCGCTGCTCCTGTGGCTCCCAGCATGAGCCGTCAGACAAGCCCTAGCCGGCGACCGCCTGGCGGCGCCTGAACCCAGCGGGCCAAGGCCGGCGCGTTCGAGCAGCTCCACCTCGACATCCTGGACCGGCTCGGCGAGCGGGGCCGGCCGGACTGGTCGCGCCAGCGCGGACTCGACCAGTGTCCGCGCCAAACGTGGGGACCAGGTCGGCGAATCCGCTCGATCGTGGCAAGCCAGGGTCCAAGATCCAGCTGGCTTGTGAGGGACGTGGGCTGCCGCTGACCGCGGCGGTGACCGCCGCAGGCGTCGCGGACGTGACCATGCTGGCAGCGATGGTTGGTGACATCCCGCCGGTGCGCACGCCGTCGCGCCGGCGGCGCCACCGGCCCGGCAGGTTGGACGCGAACCAGGGCTACGACAGCGCCGGCAACCGTCCTGCCTGCGGCGCCGTGGGATCCCCGCGCGGATCGCCCGGCGCGGCATCGAGTCATCGACCCGGCTGGGGCGGCATCGCTGGGCCCGTGGGCGGGCGAGTTCCAGGACCGCACCAGGATGTGGCCCCAGACGATGACGTCGCCCTGGTTGCCGGCGCACTCGCGGTAGTCCAGCAGCTCCACCGGGTTGTCGGGCTGGTGGATGTCGATGATCCGGAACCCGTCGTAGTTGCCCTGGAAGGCGAGCCTGCCCTAGAACGCCAGGTCGGAGTTGGCGGTGAACGGGGAGACGGTGTTCGCCCGCGGCGAGAAGCCGAGCGGGTGCATGTTCTGGCTGTAGGTGAAGACGGTCGGGAACGGGGCCGCCGATGCGTCCACCGGCAGGGCGAGCAGCGCCGCCACCAGAGCGAGGAGTGCGCCGATCCTGATCGTTCGTGGCACCGCGTACCTCCTTTGGCCTGCGGAGAGGAAGCGCACGGGCCACCGGGAAGGTCACGGGCGCTGGGCCGGCGGGAAGCCGGTCGGGCGGCGCGGTCCCCGCACGTGAAGACCTGGTGGGTTGCAGGACGGCGTTCCCTGCGCCACCAGCTCCTCCTTCGTCGGCTTCCTGGCCGGCCTGGGGTTCAAGCGGGAAGCGACGTACCCACGCGGGCGGCGCGGTGAAACGGCAGCCCGGCCGTGGGCGTTCCAGCGATTGACGATGCTCGCACCTGGATGACGAAGGGAGCTGCCGCCATGAACAGGGCCGTTCGATGGGTGGCCTGCATCGGCCTGCTGGCGGCGCTCGCCGTCGGCGTGCCGTCCGCCGAAGCCGCCGGCAACCCGATGAAGCTGGTCGGCGCGCTGAACCCGTGGCAGGACGGGCAGTTCTCCAACGTCGCCGCCGACGCCGGCCGCCACGTCGCCTACCTCGGCTCCTTCGACGACCAGGGCGTCGCGGTCATCGACACCAGCGACCCGACCCAGCCGATGCTGGCCGACCGCCTCTCCACCCACATCACCAGCGACGCGCTGACCTCCGACTCGGCCGACCTGGACCTGGTCGGCCGCTACCTGGCCGTCTCCCACCAGCCGTGGAACGACCAGCGCGCCTTCGCGGGCATCTCCATCTACGACACTGCGGCCAACCCCGACCACCCGACGCTGCTGCGCCGGGTGGCGCTGCCGGGCGGGATCCACACGGTGCAGCTGGATCCCGAGGTGGAACGCGGCCGCCCGTACGCCTACGCCAACGCGTTCGAGTTCGGCACCACCGAGGTGTTCGTCGTCGACGTCTCGACCGGCGCGGTGGTCGGCACCTACCAGTCCAGCGAGCCGCAGGGCTGCCAGCCATCCGAGGCGCAGTGCGACGTGTTCAACTCGCCGCACGAGGGCTTCCTGCAGCGGCACCCGCGCAGCGGCCGGATGCTGGACTACGTCAGCTACTGGGACAGCGGGCTGCGGATCGTGGACGTCTCCGACCCCGCGCACCCGGTCGAGGTCGGCGCCTTCGACTACCCTGGCCTGCCGGGCGACTGCTGCGCCCACTATGCTGCGCCGACACCGTCGGGGAACTGGGTCTACCAGGAGGACGAGATCGGCGAGGGCGGCACCGGCGGCGTGCACGTGCTGGACGCCCGCGACTGCGACGGGACGGCGTACTGCCACCCCGTCCAGGTCGGCTTCTGGCACATAAACGGCCACCCGGTGCAGGCCGCCGCGATCAACGGGCAGGGCAGCGGCGCGATCAACGGCGTCTTCCAGCGGTACTTCACCTGGGACGCCCACAATCTGGACGTCAAGGGCGAGGACACGCTGCTGGTCGCCAACTACACCATGGGCATCCGGCTGGTGGACACCAGCGACAAGACCGACCCGGCCGAGACCGCCTTCTACCTGCCCAACGCCAACAAGAGCGACGCCTGCAAGCAGCACTGCTACTTCCAGGGACGGGAGACCTGGGGCGCCTACTTCGGCACCGACGGCAACATCTACGCCAGCGACTTCTGGCTCGGCTTCTTCATCGTCAAGCCGAGCTAATCGGCCTGCCCAGCCGAGGCCGGCCCGCTGGCGGCCGATCGGCAACCCGCTGGTGCCGTGGGCGCTGTAGCGGTGGATTCAGGAGCGCACCGTCGCCGGGTCGCAGCCCAACAGGCAGCCGATGTCGGCGGCCGGCAGGCCATGGTGCGACACAGGATCATGACCAGGCGCACGGCGATGCGCCAGGCTGTCCTAGCGTGTGGGTGTTTGCTCGGCACCTGCCTGAGCCGTCCCCGATAGGGGGCCGTGTGAGGCAGCAGTCCCGAACCGATGCCGGCGTCGTGGTGTACTGCTGTAGGAGGCACCAGTGTCGCGTTGAGGGCGTCGCAGATGTACGACCGCGCGGGCACAAGCAGACCAGGACCACCGCCGTCGGGGTGGGCGTTCGCCCAAACCCACCACTCGGCCCCGGCGTCGGCCGCCGCGCGGACGTTGCGGCGGGGGCTGGTGCTGGTCGTGGCGGCCGTGCTTGCCGGCTGCACCTGGGGAGCGGCGGGTCGACGGCCACCTCGGCAACCTCGCCGAGCAGGCCGCCCCGTGCAGCTCACGGTCGAGCCGGACGGATCGTGTTCAGCACGACGGAGGACGTCTACGTCGTCAACGGCGGCGGCACCGGCCTGCGACAGCTGACCACGGGTCCCGCCCAGGAGTTCGACCCCAGCTGGTCGCCGGACGGGCGCCGGGTCGCCTACCGGGTCGACCCGGGCCTAGGAGCCTCCGACGTCTACGTCATGAACGCCGACGGCTCGGGGCAGCGGCGGATCGCCGGCGGCATCTCCCCGGCCTGGTCGCCCGACGGCGCGCTGATCGCCTACGGCGATGACCAGGGCAGCATCTCGGTCGTGCGCCCCGACGGCTCGGCCAGCCGGCGCGTCCCAGGCACCTGGCAGGGCGAGTACCCGAGCTGGTCCCCGGACGGGGCGAGGTTGGCGTTCATGGATTCGGTGTTGCTGCCCAGCAGGCGGGGAGGAACCTCCGCGGCCACCTACGAGGTCTACGTGGTCAACCTGGACGGCAGCGGGCTGCAACGGCTGACCAACAGCCCCGGCGAGGACGGCTGGCCGGCCTGGTCGCCGGATGGCAGCCGGATCCTGTTCGCCTCCCAACGCGACGGCTGCTCGGTCGCCGATCCTCCGCACTGCCTTCGCCGCGGCGGCGCTGCCGGCGACCCCGTCTACTACACCCTCTACGTGATGGGCGCCGACGGGTCCGGGCAGAAGCGGGTCAGCAGGGCCTTCGGCATGACGGCCGACTGGTCCCCGGACGGACGGCGCATCGTGTTCGACGGCCAGGCCGGGCTGAACCTCATCCGCTCGGACGGGTCGGGTCGCACCCGGCTCCCGGTCCACCTTGACCAGCCGTGGCTGCCCGACTGGATTCCCTGAGACCGCCGCGGACGGCCCAGGACAACCGGCCGAGCAGAACACCCGCCAGCCTGGCACCCGTTCCTCCCTTCGATGAAGGTCCAGCCCAGCAGCTCGGCGCGGGTAACCGTGTTCCTCACCCCCATGGGAAGCCACGGGTTCTACTGGTTCGACCCTTACCGCCGGTTACGAGCAGAACCCTTGGCCATCCGCTTAGGAGCTTTGCCGATTGGGTGCTGGCCCCCCCATCCGGTTTGCTGATAAACGCCCCGGGGACCGGGGCATCGGGTCAGCCCCGACGATCACCCTTGAGACCCGGTCCTCTCCATGGAGAGCCCGGCACTACCCCGGCCACCCCTGATGGGACGCGACGAATGCGCGGGCCGCGGCGGGGGTGGAGGGGCCGAGGGTTCGGTTCGAGCCGGGGAGTTCCCGGCGGATCCGCTCCAGGTCCCGGCGTGAGAACCGGCACGGGACGGTGACCGGACCGACGCCGTACAGCTTCGCCCCGTTCAGCCCGAGGATCTTGGCCTTCAGGTCGCGAGTCAGCTTCGGATACCCGTACCGCTCCTGGAACGCATCGGTGATCTCGAACGCGCGCAACGCCTGGATCTGGTCCTGGGGTGAGCCGTAGAACAGGCAGTCGGTCCCCCAGATCACGTTGTCCTCTCCCACGAACTTCAACAGCTTGCCCAGCACGTGAGCGGCCTGGGTCGGCGTTCGCATGAGGTACCACCACGTGGAGCCGAGCTCCGCACGGACGTTCTGGTTCGGCCCGATCCCGTGCTCGAGCATCGCGGTGATGAGCCGATTGACGCCCGTGGTCTTCGTGGCTGGCGTGTACGGGCCTTCGGTGGTCCCGGCCTCGAACCCGGAGTGGTACACCAGGAACTTGGCATCGGGATGCTTGCGGGCCGCCGTGCCCACGTCCTGCGGTGAGGCGAAGGGGCTCCCCCGGACAGCCCCTTGTGCGCGGCGATGATCGGCACGCCGAGCGCCACGGCCTTCTCCACGAAGGCCTCCCCCGCCTTCGGGACGCCCCGCTGGTCGTCCAGCCACCAGCCATCGCCGTCGTGCAGGTACAGGTCGGGATAGTGCGTGAGCACCTTCCACGCCTTGATCGGATACTGCCCGACGTGCTTCTCCATTTCTTCGAGGTTGGCGTGCAACGTGCCCACGTTCGGCAGCACCTGGGCGTGAAGCAGGACGCGTTCGTCGTGACACAGCCGCTCGGCCACGACCCGGGTCTCGTCCATGATCCGCGGCGACAGCGGGCTCCCTACGGGCGCGATGGGCAGGGTCGAGAGCACGACCAGGTTCGTGTCGCTCTTCAGGAAGATCTCGCTCATGAAGTGCTCGACGTCGAAGCAGATCCGGGGATCGGACTCGCCACAGTGCTGCTGGGGAAACCGCGTCCAGAAGTCGTACCCGAGCCCGCCGTGGGCGGCCGGGTTCTGGTCGTACTCGAGGAGGTGACCTTGGACGTCGAGCACGAACTCCTCTCCGCCGATGGCGTGGTGCGCCGCGTCGGGCTCGGTGGTCGCCTCGGTGGGGATCCGGTAGCGGCCCTCCCGGATCGGTCAGCCGCCGGCTTCGGCGAGGCTGACCGCGTCGCCGAGGTTGGAGTTGCCCTCCAGGAAGCGCAGGCCGGCGACCTCGCTCGCCCTGGGGCCGGTGTAGCGCAGCACGTACAGGCCGTTGCGGATGTCGACCACGTAGACCAGGCCGTCCCTGACGACCGGGTAGCTCCATACCACGACCTTGTTGGGGCCTTCGCTGAGGGCTGGGTCTTCGTTGGCGACGCTGGCCAGGGGCGTGGGGGAGAACCAGCCGCCCTGGGCCGGCCGGGCCGGGTGGGTGATGTCGACCGCCTGCAGCCCGCCGGAGTGCCAGGCGATCAGCGCCAGGTCACGGGTGAGGGTCGGGTTGTGGGAGGAGTAGGAGGTGAATTGCTCGGTGGCCGCATCGACGCTTGGCAGGAACGCCTCGGTGTTCTGGAAGATCTTGTACTCGCCGACCAGCCGCGGCCGCTCGGGGTGGGCCACGTCGATCAGCCGCGCCCAGCCCCACGGCCAGCCGAACGACGGCACCGTGAACGTGCCGTAGACCTCGTCGGTGCTCAGCTCGAAGCCCCGTCCGGGCACTGGCACCGCCGAGTGGCTCTCCGAGCAGCCGACCGCGGTGCCGCCGGCGCAGTGGTTGCCGGCGCCCCAGCGCACGAAGCGGTCGACGGGAGTGAGGAGCTTGTCGGTGAGGGAGACGAAGTGGCCGTCGGTGTCGGCGACGACCTGGCTGGTGTCCAGCACGCCCATGCCGCCGCGCAGGTAGGCCAGGTAGGTCGTCCTGCCGTCGGCGGTCGGCGCCATCGAGTGCAGCGACAGGTCGAAGTCGTAGGCGGCCGGGTCGGCGGCGCCGGGGAACAGCTGGTTCCAGTTCCCCTCGGCGAGCTCGCGCACCGCGCCGCCCGAGGGGACGCGGCTGATGTCGACGACCATCAGGTTCGGCCGGGCCGGGTCGACCGACGTCGACGGGGTCGACAGCCACAGCAGCGCCCGGTTGGGGCGGCGCGGGTCGACCCACAGGTACATCTCGTGCGGCTTCACCGCCACTCCCGCCCGGGAGGTCGGGACGTAGTTGGTAAGGAACCTGGGGTGGACCGGGTCGGCCAGGTCGAAGAACTTCAGGTCGAAGGGAAAGGTGGTGTCGGTGCCGGGCGGGCAGGCGTGGATCACCGAGCTGCACCGGAACGTCATCACGATCAGCAGCCGCTGCCGCGGCCACACGCGCAGCTCTCGGGTGGTGATGCCGACCTGGCCGGCGTAGGGCGGGCCGAGCTCACCGACCACCTGCGGGTGCGCCGGGTTGGCGATGTCGACGACGAGGATGCCCGGGTGCGGGTGCGGGCAGGGGGTGACCCCGGCGCGCGGGTCGCCGGCCCCGCAGGTGTCGGAGCCGTCGGTGCGGTTGCCGACGTAGACGTAGTGGCCGAAGACGGCCAGCGCGGCGTTCATGCCGCGGCCGAACAGCGGGTCGTGGCCGACCAGCCGGAAGTTGGCGGACGTGCCGGGCGTGCCGCCGCCCGGCCCGACGGTGACGTCCCCGCGCGCAGCCGCCGGTAGCGCGAGCAGGACCGCGAGGATCGTGAGCACGACCAGCGGATGCCGTTTCATGGCTCCACCCTCCTCCCGCCGACCGCGTCGTCGGCAGGCCAGCGCCAATCGCAGGTTGGTGCGGACGAGGGATCGAGCACGCTCGGCGACCCGTCGGCCGCCCCGGCAAGAGCTTGGTCGCATGACAGGCCGATGTCAACGAAATCGGTCAAACGCACGCATACTGCCAACAATGATCCGGGGCGGGGGTGACTGCCCGGCGTGCCTTCGGTCGTGCGGGCGTCGCCAGGCTTTGCCGTGGGCGCTCAGAGGCGCTGCCAGGTAACCTTCAGCCGATCGCGCCTGCCGAACCTGCCGAGGTGGCCGGCGAGGACGTCCTGGAGGCGTTGTAGGTGCTCGTCGTCGGCGGCCTGGAGGGCGGTGGTGGTCAGGTCGACGCCGGTGGGGCGTCCGGGCCGAGGCCGGCCGCCATGAGCACGTGCTCGCCGGGGCAGGCAGCCGACCCGGGTGGCGTCGCGGGTGGCGGCTGGGGTGAGCGGTTGGAGACCGGTCGGTGCGTAGGGGTTCCAGGTCGGGGGTAGGTGAGCAACCATGGGTACCGTGCTGGGTGCCGCCGGCCACGCGCTCGGCCTGGCGTTCGCCATGTGCTGGGAGATCCTGTGGGCGCTGGTCCTGGGCTTCGCGCTGTCCGGCGCGGTGCAGGCGGTGGTCTCCAAGGCGGAGATGAGCCGGCTGCTGCCCGACGACTCCCCCCGCTCGCTCTGCCTGGCCAGCGGCCTGGGCGCGGCCTCGTCCTCCTGCTCGTACGCGGCGGTCGCGCTGGCCCGCTCGATCTTCCGCAAGGGCGCCAACTTCACCAGCGCGATGGCGTTCCAGTTCGCCTCCACCAACCTGGTGATCGAGCTGGGCATCATCCTGGCGGTGCTGGTCGGCTGGCAGTTCACCCTGGCCGAGTTCGTCGGCGGCCCGCTGATGATCGTGCTGCTGGCCGTGGCGTTCCGCGCGCTGCTGCGCCGCCGGCTGGTCGAGCAGGCCCGCCAGCAGGCCGACCGGGGCCTGGTGGGGCGGATGGAGGGCCACGCCGAGATGGACATGGCGGTCACCGGCGGGTCGATCTGGTCGCGGCTGCGCTCGCCCGAGGGGTTCACCGCCACCAGCCACTACTTCGTCATGGACTGGGCGTCGGTGTGGGTCGACATCGCCGTGGGGCTGCTGATCGCCGGGGCGCTGGGCGCCTGGGTGCCTGGGCGGTTCTGGCAGGGGTTCTTCCTGGTCGACCACCCGCTGGCGGCCAAGCTGTGGGGGCCGCTGGTCGGCCCGCTGGTGGCGGTGATCTCCTTTGTCTGCTCGATCGGCAACGTGCCGCTGGCGGCGGTGCTGTGGAACGGCGGCATCAGCTTCGGCGGGGTGGTCGCCTTCATCTTCGCCGACCTGATCGTGCTGCCGGTCCTGGACATTTACCGCAAGTACTACGGCTGGCGGATGGCCGGGTTCCTGCTCGGTACCTTCTACGCCACCATGGTCGCCGCCGGCCTGGTCGTCGAGCTGGTCTTCGGCGCGCTCGGCCTGGTCCCGGGCGAGCGGGCCGCCAAGGTCGTGGAGGCCAGCGTCACCTGGAACTACACCACCGTCCTCAACCTGATATTCCTGTCGCTGGCCGCAGTGCTGGTGGCGCGCTTCCTGCGCACCGGCGGGCCGGCCATGCTGCGGATGATGAGCGGCCCACCAGCCCACGCCGGGCCCGACGGGTAGCACGCGGCTGACCGATCGTCCGGCACGAGGCTTGCCGGTTTCCGGTCCAGCGGAGTGGGCAGTCTTGCCGGGTTGACCTTCGATCCTCATCCTAGCCGTAGCGCTCGCGGCGGTGCTGTGGAACGGCGGCATCAGCTTCGGCGGCGTGGTCTCGTTCGTGTTCGCCGATCTGATCATTCTCCCGATCCTCAACATCTACCGGAAGTACTACGGCGCCCGCGTGGCGGCGTTCCTGCTCGCCACCTTCTACGCCGCGATGGCCGGCGCCGGGTACGTGGTCGAGCTGCTCTTCGGCGCTGC
>DASQWY010000270.1:0-6506 GCA_035640005.1 Actinomycetes bacterium | reverse complement strand
CCCCGCCGGCGCGCCGCCGTGGTGGCAGCCGGCCAGCAGCAGGCAGGCGCCCAGGACGGCCGTCGCCATCCGGCGCCCGGCCAGGGTACGATCGGGCTTCGCCGCCCGACCCTGCCCACCCGGGCCGCGCCGCGCGAAAGGATCGCCCGTCATGCCCAAGTCCCGCTCCAAGCGCCGCCGGTACCAGCCGCCGCCGCGGCGCAAGCCGAAGCCGTCGGCGCCTTGGGTGGCTCCCACCATCGTCATCAGCCTCGTCGTCGGTCTCGTCTACATCGTGCTGTTCCAGGCTGGCGCGCTGCCGGACTTCCTCGCCCGCCTGAACAACTTCAACCTCGCCATCGGGTTCGTGCCGCTCATTTTCGGACTCCTGCTGGCAACGCGCTGGACCTGACAGCGGGCACAGCGGCTGAGCAGCCGAACTACACCCCTGTCATTCCGTCCCCAGTTGGGGATAACCTTGGGGACAACCGAAGGACTCCGGCCATGCCCGTGTACGAGTACGCCTGCCGCGCCTGCGGTGCCGTCGAGGAGCACCTGCAACCCCTCGGCAGCGACGCCCCCGGCCCCTGCCAGGCCTGCGGCGGCGACCTGCGGCGCCGCTGGTCGCGCGTTGGCGTGAAGTACCAGGGATGGGGCTTCACCAGCACCGACAAGCTGGTCCCGCAGGATCGCCGCAAGCAGGACTTCAAGGGCCTGCGCGAACGCGCCGAGCGGATCGCGGACGAAGGCTGATCAGTTCAGCCGCGGGTCCTCCCCGCGCGACGGCGCCGGCACCCGCCGCAACACCATCTGCTCGGCGCAGTGGCGCGGGGGCGCGTCCGTCCCCTTGCGCAGCAGCACCAGCTGCTCGCCGCAGGTCTCGCAGGCGAACACCAGCAGGGTGCCCTCCTCGTCCACGTCGGCGGGGGGGCCGGTGGGGCCCTTGGTGGTGTTGTAGCCGCGGAACACGGCCCGGCCGGTGGCCAGCACCAGCGCGCCGATCGCACCGGCGACCAGCACGTCGGTGCGCCCGACCACGACCAGCAGCACCGCCAGCGCCGCCAGCGCCAGCAGGGCGAGCCGCCTCCAGCTCCGCACGCGCCGGCTACCCGTCGAGCCGCTCGAGAATGGTGGCGTTGGCCATGCCGCCGCCCTCGCACATGACCTGCAGGCCGTAGCGGCCGCCGCGCCGCTCCAGCTCGGCGAGCAGGTCGGTCATGATGCGGGCCCCCGAGGCGCCGAGCGGGTGGCCGAGCGCGATCGCGCCGCCGTTGGGGTTGACCCGCTCCCAGTCCGGCTCGACCTCGCGGCCCCAGGCCAGCACGACGCTGGCGAACGCCTCGTTGATCTCGACCACGTCGACGTCGTCCAGGCCGAGGCCGGCGCGCTGCAGGACCTTCTCGGTGGCGGGGATCACCCCGGTGAGCATCAGCACCGGGTCGACGCCGGCCAGGGCGAAGCTGGCGAAGCGGGCCCTTGGGCGCAGGCCGAGGCGCTCGGCGGTGGGCCGGCTGGCCAGTAACAGCGCGGCCGCGCCGTCCGAGATCTGGCTAGAGTTGCCGGCGGTCACCTGGCCCTCCTCGCGGAAGGCCGGCTTGAGCGCGGCCAGCTTCTCCATGGAGGTGTCGCGGCGCACGCCCTCGTCGGCGCGGACCAGCACGCTGCCCTGCCCGTCGGGGGCCGGCGCCTCCACCGGCACGAGCTGGGCGTCGAGGCGGCCGGCGTCCTGGGCGGCGGCCGCCCGCTGGTGGGACCGGAGCGAGAAGGCGTCCTGCTCGGACCGGTCGATGCCCCACTTCTCGGCGATCAGCTCCGCCGAGATGCCCTGGGGGACCAGCCGGCCTCCGTAGCGGGCGTGCATCGCCGGCCCGAAGGGGACGCCGGGCCCGGCCATGCTGGAGCCCATCGGCACCCGCGTCATGTTCTCCACCCCGCCGGCCACCACCAGCTCGTAGCCGCCGGCCGCCACCCCCTGCGCGGCGAACAGCACCGCCTGCTGCGAGGAGCCGCACTGGCGGTCGATGGTGACCCCCGGCACCTCCTCGGGCAGGCCGGCGGCGAGCCAGGCGTTGCGGGCCACGTTCACCGACTGCTCGCCGACCTGGGAGACGCAGCCCATGAGCACGTCGTCGACCCGCCCCGGGTCGATCCCGGTCCGCTCGACCAGCGCCCGCAGCGCGGCCGCGCCGAGGTCGACGGCGTGCAGGCCGGCGTAGCCGCCGCCCCGCCGGCCGACCGGCGTCCGCACCGCCCCCACGATGACCGGCTCGAACCCGTCGTCAACCCGCATCTCCAGCCCCTTCCCTGCCGCGGCCTCACCCTCGAAGGTGGCACCGCCGGCCGGGGGCGTCAACATGGTCGTCCGCAGAGGAGAGGACGGGGGAGTCGCGTGCCCAGACCGCTGCCGGAGCGCCTGCGGCTGCAGGCCGAGGAGTGCGCCCGCTTCGGCTCGCAGCTGTACGCCGAGCTGCTGGCCGCCTGCGCCGACGACGCCGAGGCGGGCGGCGTGGTCGCCGCCGTGGTCGCCGGCCACGAGCGCCGGCCGGTGGTCGGCCTGCGGCTGCTCGGCGCCGTCCACCGGCTGGTGCTGGAGGGCAGGGCGCCCGCCCTGGCCGCCTACTACCCCAGCGTCGGCGGCTCCGGGCCGCCGGCCGGCGCCTGGGCGGCGCTGCGGGCGACCCTGGCCGAGCGGGGCGCCGAGGTCGCCGGCCTGCTGGACCGGACGGTCCAGACCAACGAGGTGGGCCGCTCGGCCGCCCTCTACGGCGGCCTGCTGGCCGCCGGCGGCGAGCTGCCGGTCCGGCTGCTGGAGGTGGGGGCAAGCGCCGGGCTCAACCTGCTGGTCGACCGCTACGCCTACGTGGTCGGCGGCCGGGTGCTCGGCGACCCCGGCTCGCCGTTGCGCCTGGTCGAGCCGTGGCGGGGCAGCCCCGTCCCCGACCCGACCGCGCCGCTGCGGGTGGCCGAGCGAGCCGGCTGCGACCCCGACCCGGTCGACCCGTCACGGCGCGAGGGGCGCCTGACCCTGGCCGCCTACGTCTGGGCCGACCAGGTCGAGCGGCTGCGGCGGCTGCGGGCGGCCCTGCGGGTCGCCGCCGCCGCGCCGGCGCCGGTCGAGCGGCGCGCCGGCGCCGACTGGCTGGAGGCGGTGCTGCGGCGGCCGGCGACCGGGCGGCTGACGGTGGTCTGGCACTCGGTGGTGTGGCCGTACCTGGGCGCGGCCGAACGCGCCCGGGTCGGGGCGGCGCTGGCCGCCGCCGGGGAGCGGGCGACGCCCGCCGCCCCGCTCGCCCACCTCGCCTACGAGTCCCGCAAGGTGGAGGGCCGCTTCCGCTTCGAGGTACGGCTCACCAGCTGGCCGGGCGCCGCGGATCAGCTCTCCGGGGAACCCGTACCGGGTTCCCCGGACCCCTCCAGGCTGCTCGCCATCGCCGAGGGCCACGGGCCCCCGGTGCGCTGGCTCCCCGCCTGAGCGGGCCTACGCGCCGGCGTCGATCAGCACCTGCTCCAGGCGTAGCTCCTCCAGCGGCCGGTCGCGGCCGTCGCGGGGGGCGGTGGCGATGGCGCCGACCACCTCCATGCCGTCGACGACCTCGCCGAAGATCGTGTGCTTGCCGTCCAGCCAGGGGGTCGGGACCTGCGTGATGAAGAACTGCGAGCCGTTGGTGTTCGGCCCGGCGTTGGCCATGGCCAGGTAGCCGGGCCGGTCGAAGCGCCGCGGCCCGCCGGTCTCGTCCCCGAAGGTGTAGCCGGGCCCGCCGGTGCCGGTGCCCAGCGGGTCGCCGCCCTGGATCATGAAGTCGGGGATGACCCGGTGGAACACGGTGCCGTCGTACAGCGGGCGGTGCTGCTCGGCCCCGGTCTGCGGGTCCTGCCAGGCGCGGTCGCCGGTGGCCAGGCCGACGAAGTTCTCGACCGTCTGCGGGGCGGTGTCGGGGAACAGGCGGACGCGGATGTCGCCCTTGGTGGTCTTCAGGGTCGCGTAGGTGTCGGGCACGGTACTGGCTCCTCGCGGTCGGCGTCGGTCGCCAGCCACCCTACTAGACGATTCCCAGCAGGGCCGGCAGGTCGGCGACGCTGTCGATGACCGCGTCGGGGTCGGCGCCGGCCTGCTCTGGGGGAGGCTCGGCGCCCTTGCCGGTGCGGACCAGCACCGCCCGGGCGCCCGCCGCCCGAGCGCCGGCCACGTCGGCGCCGAGGTCGTCGCCGACGGCGAGCGCCCGCTCCGGCGGCACGCCGGCGGCGTCGACGGCGAGCCGGAAGAACTCCGGCGACGGCTTGCCGAGGACCCGCGCCCGCACCCCGGTGGCGTACTCCAGCAGCCGCACCCAGCCGCCCGTGTCCAGGTGCTCGCCGTCGTCGCGCCTGGCGACCCTGGCGACCTGGCTGGCGATCAGCTCGGCGCCGGCCCGCACGGCGCGGAAGGCGGCGTCCAGCTCCGCGTAGGTGGCGCCGTAGCTGGGGTCGCACAGCAGCACCGCGGTCGGCCGCTCGCCCGGGCCGGCGAGGTGGCGGGCGAGCAGTTCCCGGATCGCCGGCGAGGCGACCGCCAGCACCCGCGACCCGGGCCGCGCGGCGAACAGCCGGTCGGCCAGCGCCACCGGGGTGAGCACCTCGCCGGCGGCGGCCGGCAGGCCCAGGCGACCCAGCCGCTCCACCAGCGCCTCCTGGGTGACCGAGTCGGTGTTGGTGACGAAGCGCACGGCCAGGCCGGCCTCGCGGAGCCGGCCGACCGCCGCGGCCGCCCCGGGCACCGGCCGGCTGCCCTCGTAGACGGTCCCGTCCAGGTCGAGCAGGACCAGCTCCACCCCGTCCAGGCGCTCCATGGCGCCACTCTAGTGGCTCTGCCACGCCGGCACGTGCCTGCCTCGCTCGCGGTGGCGTCAGCGGCCAGCTTCAATATCGGTCGAGGTCCGAGTGGCCGTCGCAAAGCGGTAGCTTGCCGTGAAGCTGGCCGAATTGGTCGAGACCCGTTCAAAGTGCGTTCGACTTGGGATAGGTTCCGGCCGCCATGGACGGCCCGCCGGCGCACCAGGCGCTCCAGGGACCGCCGCCGCGGCCCGGCCGCGGCGGCGTGCTGATCCTCAACTGGCGGGACACCACCAACCCGGAGGGCGGCGGCTCGGAGCTGTACGTCGAGCAGGTGGCCGCCGGGCTGGCCGCCCAGGGCCGGCCAGTCACGCTGTTCTGCGCCGCCCACCGGGACGGGCCACCCAGCGAGCAGGTCGGCGGCGTGCGCCTGGTCCGCCGGGGCTCGCGCCTGGGCGTCTACCCGCTGGCGTTCTGGCTGCATCTGACCGGCCGCCTGGGCGAGCACGAGGTGGTCGTCGACGTGCAGAACGGCGTGCCGTTCTTCTCGCCGCTGTGGTGCCGGCGGCCGGTGGTGGCGCTGGTCCACCACGTCCACCGCGAGCAGTGGCGGGTGGTGCTGCCGGCCCCGCTGGCCCGGTTCGGCTGGTGGGTCGAGTCGTGGCTGGCGCCCAGGCTGTACCGGCGGGCGCGCTACGTGGCCGTGTCCGAGGCGACCAGGCGCGAGCTGGCCGGCCTGGGCGTGCGGCCCGAGGCGGTCCAGGTGGTCCACAACGGCGTCCCCACCCCGCCGGCGGCGGCCCGCGAGGTCGGGCGTACCCCGTACCCGTCGATCTGCGTGCTCGGCCGGCTGGTGCCGCACAAGCGGGTCGAGCTGGCGCTGGAGGCCGCCGCCCGGCTGCGGCCGCACCTGCCGGAGCTGCGGGTGCGCGTGGTCGGCCAGGGCTACTGGGAGCCGCGGCTGCGCGAGGCGGCCGCCCGGCTGGGGCTCGGCGACGCCGTGGAGCTGCTCGGCTGGCTGGACGAGCCCGCCAAGCACCAGGTGCTGGCCAGCTCGTGGGTGCTGGCGATGCCGTCGCTGAAGGAGGGCTGGGGGCTGGCGGTGCTGGAGGCGGCCAGCCACGGCACCCCGGCGGTCGGCTTCCGCGCCGCTGGCGGCCTCTGCGAGTCGGTGGTGCACGCCAGCACCGGGCTACTCGCCGGCGACCAGGAGGAGTTCACCCGCCAGCTCGCCTGGGTGCTGCTGAACCGGCCGCTGCGCCAGCGGCTCGGCGAGGCGGCCAGGGCGCGCGCCGCCCGCTTCACCTGGGACCAGACGGTGCGCGCGTTCACCTCGGTGCTGGACGCCGCGGTCATGCCGGAGCCGGCCGCCGAGCCGCTGGCCCCCGGCGCCGGCGAGGAGCGGGGTGCCCGCTTAGCGGCTCCCGTACTGGATCAGCGGCTTGCCCGAGACCGAGGCGGCGTTCTGGCTGCTCACCAGGGCCAGCGAGGAGGCGAACGCCAGCAGCAGGGCGGCGGCGGCCAGGACCACCAGCACCCGGACGGTGAACCCGCTCATCTGGGACCTCCTCGAGGACGACGGCCGGAGGATACCAACCGGGACGTGCGGGAGAAAAGGGGCGAGAGGCTACCGAGCAGGGCCCAGCCGGCCACGCCGACGGCGAGCAGGTCGGCGGCGACCACCGGGGCGGCCGGCGGGGCCGGGAAGCGGGGCGGGG
>DASQWY010000269.1:0-4301 GCA_035640005.1 Actinomycetes bacterium | reverse complement strand
CGCCCCGCCCGCCGCGCCCCGGCGTGTCGCGCCCGGCGCCCAAGCAGAGAGAAGGACCGGATCCCCCATGCCTCGCAGCCCGCACCCGCTCCCGCGCGCCGGAGGCCGCCGGTGAGGGCGGTGATCATGGCCGGCGGGGAGGGCACCCGGCTGCGCCCGCTCACCGCCAACCAGCCCAAGCCGATGCTGCCGCTCGGCAACCGGCCGATCATGGACCACATCATCCGCCACGTCCGGGACCACGGGTTCAAGGACATCGTCGTCACCGTCCAGTTCCTGGCCAGCCAGGTCCGCAACTACTTCGGCGACGGCTCCGACATGGGCGTGGACCTCACCTACGCGACCGAGCCGACGCCGCTCGGCACCGCCGGCAGCGTCCGCAACGCCGCCGACCGCCTCCAGGAACCCTTCCTGGTCATCTCCGGTGACGCCCTGACCGACATCGACGTCGACGAGCTGGTCCGCTTCCACCGGCAGCGCGGGGCGCTGGCGACCATCGCCCTGGTGCGCGTGCCCAACCCGCTCGAGTTCGGCATCGTCATCACCACCGAGGACGGCCGCGTCGAGCGCTTCCTCGAGAAGCCGCACTGGGGGCAGGTCTTCTCCGACACCATCAACACCGGCATCTACGTGCTGGAACCGGAGATCTTCGCGGCCATCCCCGACGGCGGCCCGGCCGACTTCGCCGCCGACGTGTTCCCCAAGCTGCTGGCCGAGGGGGCGCCGCTGTACGGCTTCGTGGCCGACGGCTACTGGCAGGACGTCGGCAGCCTGGAGGCCTACCAGCACGCCCACCAGGACATCCTCGACGGGCGCGTCAAGGTCGACGTGCGCGGCTTCCAGGTGCGGCCGGGGGTCTGGCTCGGCGAGGGCGCCGAGCTGGACCCCGACGCCACCCTCACCGCGCCGGTGCTGATCGGCGACTTCGCCAAGGTCGAGGCGGGCGCGCGCCTGCGCGAGTACACGGTGGTCGGCTCGGGCGTGGTGGTGAAGCGCAAGGCGTTCCTGCACCGGGCGATCGTCCACGACAACGCCTACATCGGCCCGGGGGCGAGCCTGCGCGGCTGCGTGGTCGGCCGCAGCGCCGACGTCAAGCGCGGCGGCCGCATCGAGGACGGCGTGGTGGTGGGCGACAACGCCGACGTCGGCCCCGGCGCCATCCTGCAACCCAACGTGAAGATCTACCCCTACAAGACGGTCGAGGCCGGCGCGATCGTCAACAAGTCGATCATCTGGGAGGGCCGGGGCGCCCGCGGCCTGTTCGACGAGCGGGGCATCACCGGGCTCGCCAACATCGACGTGACCCCTGAGCTGGCGCTGCGGGTGGCGATGGCGTTCGGCTCAACCCTCAAGAAAGGGTCGAGGGTTACGCTCGGGCGCGACGCCAGCCGGGTCTCCCGGGCGCTCAAGCGGACCCTGGTCGCCGGGCTGAACTCGGCGGGGGTGACCTGCGAGGACCTCGAGCTGGCGCCGGCCCCTTCGGTGCGGTTCTCGGCCACCCGGTCGGGGGCCTCCGGCGGCATGTACGTGCGCACCGCGCCCGATGACAGCCAGTCGATCGAGCTGGCGATCTTCGGCGACGACGGCACCGACCTGGACGAGGGCGCCAGGCGCCGGATCGAGCGCACCTACAACCGGGAGGAGTTCCGCCGCGCCTTCGGCCAGGAGATGGGCGAGCTGCGCTACCCGCCGAGGGCCATCGAGCACTACGCCGCCGCCCTGGTCGACGGCCTGGACGCCGCCGCCGTGCGGCGCCGCGGCTTCAAGGTGGTGATCGACGCCGGCGGCGGCACCGCCACCCTGGTGCTGCCGTTCCTGCTGCCGCGGCTGGGGCTCGACTCGCTGATCGTCAACGGGCAGCTGGACGAGGCCCGGGTCGCCCCCACCGAGGAGGAGCACCGCGGCGACCTGGACCGGCTGGCCAAGCTGGTGACCGCCTCCGGCGCCGACCTCGGGGTGCGCTTCGACGCGGTCGGCGAGCGGCTGGTGCTGGTCGACGAGGGCGGGGCGGTGCTCGGCCTGGACCGTGCGCTGCTGCTCTACGTCGACCTGATGGTCCGCACCGGCTGGGGCGGGGCGATCGCCCTGCCGGTGTCGACCACCCGCCTGGCCGCCGAGCTGGCCGGCCGCCACGGCTACCGGGTCGAGGGCACCAAGCTGGCCGCCAGCGCGCTGATGCGCTCGGCGCAGCGGGAGGGGGTGGTGTTCGCCGGCGCCGAGAGCGGCGGCTACGCGTTCCCCGCCCTGCAGCCCGCCTACGACGCGCTGCTGGCGTTCGGCAAGCTGCTGGAGCTGCTGTCGGTCCACCGGATCGGCCTGGCCGAGGCGGTGGCGGCCCTGCCCGAGCCGTTCATGGTCCGCCGGCAGGTGCCGACGCCGTGGGAGAAGAAGGGGGCGGTGATGCGGCAGCTGATCGAGGCCAGCAAGGGCCGCCGGGTGGACGCCACCGACGGGATCAAGGTCTTCCACCAGCCCCCCGGCGGCCCGGCGGCCCCTGTCAGGTCTGCCAGGTCGCCCGGGTCGGCCACGGCGGTCGGTGCCCCGCCGGGGTCGCCCGCCGTGGTCGCGCCGGTACCGTCCACGCGCCCGACGGCGGTGGCGGGGCCCGCCGCGGACGACTGGGCGCTGGTCATCCCGGACCCGGCCGAGCCGGTCACCCACCTGTGGGCCGAGGCCGGCGGCGAGGCCGAGGCCGCCGCGCTCGCCGACGAGTACGAGGCGCTGATCCGGCGGGTGGTGGACGGCGGCTGAGCGTCGGCGCCGCCTGTCCACAGCCGGCCGGGCATCCTGGCACGGCGGCGACGGCTGTGCTTGGCTACACCGGCGCCGACAGCACGAGAGGAGCCTCGATGTATCCGGACGACCTCAAGTACACGCGCGAGCACGAATGGGCCCGGGCCGAGGGCGACCGGGTCACCGTGGGGATCACCCACTACGCCCAGGACGCCCTCGGCGACGTCGTCTACGTCGACATCCCCACGGTGGGCACCGCGGTCACCGGCGGCGAGTCGTTCGGCGAGGTCGAGTCCACCAAGTCCGTCTCCGACATCTACAGCCCCGTCAGCGGCACGATCGTTGAGCGCAACGACGTGCTGGACAAGAGCCCCGAGCTGATCAACTCCGACCCGTACGGGCAGGGCTGGCTGGTGGTGGTGGAGGCCAGCGATCCGGCCGAGCTGGACGCGCTCATGGACGCCGGCGCCTACAGCGACATGGTCGCCGATGCCTAAACGTCACCGTCTCGTGCAAGCTTCTGGCTTGCGTTGACCCTTTTCGAAAGGGTCCTCTACAGTCAGCCTCCAACGAGGGCCGCCCCGACCGTCGGCGTCGAACCCGGGGCGGCAGGCCATCGAGCCCGGAGCCCCGGAGGGCAGCATGTTCTGCACCCAGTGCGGTCACAAGAACCCTGAGGGGGCCCACTTCTGCGCGAACTGCGGGGCCGCGCTGGTGCCGACCCCGGACGATTCGACGACCACGATCAGCCTGGCTGCCCAGGACCTGGAAGCTGAGGTCGAGGAAGAGGTCACCGCCCCGGTCGAGGAGCTGCGCGAGAACACCGCCATGCTGATCGTCCGGCGGGGACCGAACGCCGGCAGCCGCTTCCTGCTGGACAAGGACGTGGTCACCGCCGGCCGCCACCCGGAGAGCGACATCTTCCTGGACGACATCACCGTGTCGCGCCGCCACGCCGAGATCCGCCGCGGCCCGAACGGCTTCACCGTCCACGACGTCGGCTCGCTGAACGGCACCTACCTCAACCGGGAGCGGGTCGAGGACGGCGAGCTGGTCCCCAACGACGAGCTGCAGATCGGTAAGTTCAAGCTGGTGTTCTTCGCCGGCAGCCGGCCGGGAGCCGGCGGGTCGGGCTGATGCGCGACCCGGTCGGTCGCAAGGCGCCACCGCCCTCGGGCGGCAACGGGCCACGGGGGGACGTGGGCGGGTCCGCGCGGCGGGGCGGCCGGCCGGACGCCGGCTCGATGAGCATCGGCGAGGTCCTGGAGCTGCTCAAGCCGGAGTTCCCGGATATCACCGTCTCCAAGATCCGCTTCCTGGAGGCCGCCGGCCTGGTGCAGCCCGGCCGCTCGGCCAGCGGTTACCGGAAGTTCTCCGACGACGACGTGGCGCGGCTGCGCTTCGTGCTCCGCGCCCAGCGGGACCAGTACCTGCCGCTGCGGGTGATCCGCCAGCGGCTGGCCGACCTGGACCGGCTCGGCGGCGGCCTCCACCCCGAGGGCGCGCCGCCGGGCGCCGAGCCGGCCAGCACCTCGACCACGACCACGGCCGCCGCCGGCGCCACGCCC
>DASQWY010000268.1:0-2890 GCA_035640005.1 Actinomycetes bacterium | reverse complement strand
CGACCTTGACGTCCAGGACGCGGCCGAAGCCGCTGGCCGCCAAGGCGTCCCAGCTGCCCAGCTCGGCGGCGGCGCGGACCAGGCCGGTCAGCACCACCACCGCCAGGCCAGCGGTGGCCAGCCGGGAGAAGCGCTGGGCCGCCTGCGCCGCCGCGGTCCTGCCGCGGCGCCGCAGCCCGGCCAGCAGCCAGGCCAGCCCGCCGATCCACACCCCGACCGCGACCAGGTGCGCCCAGGCGAACGCCACGTTGACCGGCCGCAGGGGAGACGGCGCCGCCGCGTGGCTGGCGAGGGCGTGGACCAGCAGGCCGGCGGCGGCCGCGGCGCCGAGGCCGACCAGCGGCCCGGTGCGGCCCGGCCGCGCCAGGACGAGCGCCGCGGCCGCCCCCGCCGCGCCCAGCGCCGCGGCGCGCCAGGCCAGCCAGTGGCCGCTGCTGGAGCCGAGCAGGCGCCCCAGCGGGACGCCGGCGTCGGCCAGCGCTGCCGCCGCCATGGCGGCCAGACCGGCCGCGGCCAGCGCGACGGCCAGGGCGAGCAGCAGGGCGGGCCGGCCGGGCAGGTGGCGGTCGAACACCACCAGGCCGGTCGCCGCCGCGCCGACCAGCAGGGCCAGGCCGAGCGCGAAGGCCCAGCGCCCGGCCACAGCGGCCGGCCGCGGCGCCGTGGCGTTCGCCGTCCGGACGGCGGCGACCGGGGTGGTGGCGGAGCCGGCCGCGCCCACGCCGAAGGCGAAGGTCCCCTCGGAGGCGTGGCCGTCGGTCCGCGAGATCGTCCGCCAGCTCACCGTGTAGCTGCCGCCCCGCAGGTGGCCGACTGGGACGGCCAGGGCCAGCGGGTGCCCGGGCACGGCCTCCAGCGGGCCGGAGTGGACCGGGCGGCCGGCCTGATCGAGCAGCTGGACGGAGGACAGCCGCAGGTCGGGTGGTTCGGTGAAGGTCAGGCCGAGGGTCCGGGGGCCGGCCGCCAGGGAGGCCCCGTCCGCCGGGTAGGAGGCCGACAGCATGGCGTGGCCGGCCGCCGCCGGGGCGGCGACGACCAGCCACAGGCCGGCCAGCAGGGCGGCGGCCGAGGGAAGGCCCCACCGCACGCCGAGGACCAGGCCGGGGGGCCCACCGTGGCGGCCCCAGCGGACGCCGCGGCGCGGCATCTGGCGGTGGCGGGGAGCGCCGTGGCGGCCCCAGCGGACGCCGCGGCGCGGCATCCGGCGGTGGCGGGGAGCGCCAGGGGTGTCGGGTCGCATGGCGGTCGCACGTCCTCTAGAGCTTGCCGGCGCCGACGGCCACCCCGGGGAGGGTGGCGGCGGCGGCCGGGCGGCGGCGGGCGCGCGCGGTGGCCAGGGCGCCGACGGCGAGGCCGACCACGCCGAGCAGGATGCCCGCCAGCGCGAGCAGCCGCGCCTGGTCGGCGGCGTGCCGGACGGAGCGCTCGCGCGCGGTGGCGGCCAGCAGGGCGGCGTTCAGCCGCGGCAGCTCGCGGTCGAGCCGCTGGGCGAGCTGGCCGGTGCTCGGGTCCCGGGTGGGGAAGGCGACCTTGGCCGGGTCCTCGACGTCGCCGAAGGTCTTCGGGCCCGAGGTGAACGGCTGGTTGACCTTCTGGCCGCCGACCTTGCCGCGAAGGTGGAAGGTGTAGCGGCCGGGGACGGTCGGGACGAAGAACGCGCGGAAGTCGCCCGGGGTGCCCCACTCGCCGACCTCGAAGTTGGGCTCGAGCTTCATGGTCATGGCCTTGCTGCCGGTCATGACCATGACGTTGAGCTGGTCGCCGAGCTCGGTGACGGGCCGGCCCGTGGCGTCGGTGATGACCACCTGGACGCTGTTGCGGGTCCCGGCGTAGGCGGGCTCCTCGCCGAAGCCGACCACGAAGGTGTAGCCGCCGATCCGGCGGCCCTCGTGCGCGGCGGCGGGCGCCGCCTGCATGGCGAGCAGCAGGGCGGCCGCTGCCAGGGCGACCGCGGCGGGGACGATCCGGGCCAGGAAGCGGGAGCTTCCCGCAGGTCGGCGGCTCATCGCTGCCCTCCGTGTAACTAGGCTGTTGTAACTAGTCCCTACGGGGAGCATGATGATAGAGAGCGTTATCACTCTCAATAGGTCGGTTTGCGAGGTACGATCGATGAGCCTGGCTGGCGACGACCGGGGAGGAGAGGACGGAGCCGGCGAGCGCCCCTGCCGCGGCGGGCGGTTCCCCGCGGGCTCGCACCCGTCATGAAAAACGACGACGTTGCAGCGGCGGCCCTCGAACGGGCCGGTGCCGGCCTGCTCGACTGGCTCCGCCAGGAGGCCGAACGGCCGGGCGCCACGCCCCGGGCGCGGCTGCTGGCCATCTGGGACGTGCTGGAGGCCTGGTTCCTCGGCGAGGATTTCCACGCCTCCGTGCTGGCCGCCGCGCTGGTCGGGCCCGTCCCGGACGGCCGGCCCGCGGTGGCGGTGGCGCTGGCCCGCCACCGCCGGGCCGTTCGCCAGCTGCTCGAGGAGCTGGCCACCCAGGCCGGGGTGGCCGACCCCGCCGGCCTGGCGGCCCAGGTCCACCTGCTGGTCGAGGGCGCCGTCGTCGGCGCCCTGGTCGACCGCCAGCCCCAGGTCGCCAGGCACGCCCGCGAGCTGACCGGGCTCGCCCTCGCCTCCGCCGGCGCCCGCTGAGGACGGCCGGGTGCTACTGCGTGGCGGCGGCGATCGCGGCGCCGGCCAGGGCGCGGAACCCGGGGTCGAGCTCCGGCCGGTGACCGGTCGCCGCCATCGCCGTCGCACCGTCGGCGAGGACCTGGAGCCGCTCGGCCGCGCGGCCGGGGTCGCGTGCGCCCGCCCTCGCGGCCACGTCCTCGAGCAGGCGGCCCATCGCGGTCCGGTGCGCGCTGATGACCGCGTGCGCGGGGTGAGCAGGCCTGCCACGCAGC
>DASQWY010000267.1:0-3752 GCA_035640005.1 Actinomycetes bacterium | reverse complement strand
GTGTGGCCGGCCGGCACGTCGAAGTGCGGCAGCACGTTGGCGCCGAACTCGAGCTCGACGTTGCAGCGCTCGGCAACCGCCAGGGTGTTGTCGCAGGCCTCCGGGTGGTCGGCGAACAGCGCGCGCATCTCGGCCGGGGACTTGAGGTAGAACTCCTCGCCCTCGAGCTTGAACCGCTTGGGGTCGGCCAGCACGGCCCCGGTCTGGATGCAGAGCAGGACCTCGTGCGGGGTGGCGTCGGCCCGGCGGGTGTAGTGCAGGTCGTTGGTGGCCAGCAGGGGCAGGCCGAGCTCCCCGGCCAGCGCGACCAGCTCGCGGTTGACCCGCGCGTCCTGGGGCAGGCCGTGGTCCATCAGCTCGACGTAGTAGTTGCCGGCCCCGAAGATGTCGCGGAACTCGGCCAGCGACGCCCTGGCCCCGTCCCGGTCGCCCTTGAGCAGCCGCTGGTTGACCTCGGAGCCGAGGCAGCCGGAGGTGGCGATGAGCCCCTCGTGGTAGCGGTCGAGCAGCTCGCGGTCCATGCGCGGCTTGTAGAAGAAGCCCTCCAGCGAGGCGGCCGACACCAGCCGCAGCAGGTTGCGGTAGCCGGTCTGGGTCTCGGCCAGCATGGTCATGTGGGTGTAGGGCTCGGCCGCGTCGCGCCGCTGCCGCTCGAACCGGGAGCTGGGCGCCAGGTAGCTCTCGATGCCGAGGATTGGCTTGACCCCGTGCCGCTTGCCCGCCAGGTAGAAGTCGACCGCGCCGAACAGGTAGCCGTGGTCGGTCATGGCCAGGGCGGGCATCCCCATCCTGGCGGCCTCGGCGAACAGCTCGTCGACCCGGGCCGCCCCGTCGAGCATCGAGTACTCGGTGTGGACGTGCAGGTGGACGAAGCTCGATCCCGGCATGAACGTGCCTGCTCCCTGACCCGGCCGGCGTCGCCTGGAGTTTCCCACAGGCTGTGGACAAAATAACAGCGATGTAATTCCGGCTCATGAGGGTACCGCAGCGGCGGGGCCGAGGCAATCGTCCCGTGCCATCCTCTCGCGGCCGGATCCCTTGCGGCGCAACGCTTCCAGGCGGGCGACCCAGGTCAGGGACGAGTTGGGGCGGGCCCTGAGCGGAGGCGGTCGAGGACCTCCTCCAGGTCGGCGGGCAGCGGCTCGGTGAGCTCCATCCGGCGGCCGTCGCCCGGGTGCCGGAAGGCCAGGCGCCAGGCGTGCAGGAACGGCCGCTCCAGGCCGAGCCGGGCGGCCAGGGCGGGGTCGGCGCCGTAGGCACGGTCGCCGGCGACCGGGTGGCGCAGGTGGGCCAGGTGCACGCGGACCTGGTGGGTGCGGCCGGTCTCCAGGGTCGCCTCGACCAGCTGCCCGGCGGGGAAGCCCTCCAGCACCCGCCAGTGGGTGACCGCGCGCCGGCCGCCCTTGGCCACCACCGCCATGCGCTGGCGGTCGCGCGGGTGGCGGCCGACGGGGGCGTCGACCGTCCCCGCCGGGCCGGGCAGGCGGCCCTGGACGAGGGCGAGGTAGCGGCGCTCCACCCGGTGGGCGGCCAGGTCGCGGGACAGGGCCAGCTGGGCGGCGTCGTCCTTGGCCACCAGCAGCAGGCCCGAGGTGTCCTTGTCGAGGCGGTGGACGATGCCGGGCCGGTCCTGGGCGTGGCCGGCCGACAGGAGCGTGCCCGGCCGGCCGAGCAGGGCGTTGACCAGGGTGCCGGTCGGGTGGCCGGGCGCCGGGTGGACCACCAGCCCGGCCGGCTTGGCGACCACCAGCAACCGGTCGTCCTCGTAGCGGACCGTCAGGGGGATGGGCTCGGCCGCCGGGCGGCCGCCGGGCGGCCGCGGCGGCGGCGTCCAGGCCAGCCGCTCGCCGCCGCGCAGCCGGTGGGACTTGGGGCGCGGCCGGCCGTCGACCAGCACCAGCCCCTCCCCCGCCCACCCCGCCGCCCTGGCGCGGGAGGTGCCGGCCAGCCTGGCCACCACCTCGTCCAGCCGCCTGCCCTCGTCCGCCGGCCCCACCACCGCCCGGTTCACCGGGGGCCGGGACGCTTCAGCCCCGTCCTGATCCTCCGGGGCACCCGTGCCGGGTTCCCCGGACCCCTCCAGCGGCGGGTTCACCGGGGGTCGGGGGCGCCCTGGCCGGCGTCGGCCTCCTCCTGGGGCCGCCGCTCCTCCCGCTCGGCCCGGCCCAGCAGCAGGGCGAGCAGCACCCCGCCCACCACGATGCACGAGTCGGCCAGGTTGAACACCGGCCAGATGCCGACCTTGACGAAGTCGACCACCTCGCCCTGCAGCGGCGCCGGGTCGCGGAGCAGCCGGTCGGCCAGGTTGCCGAGCGCGCCGCCGAGGACCAGGCCGAGCGGCACCAGCAGGGCGACGCCGCGCGTGCGGCGGGCCGCGTACACGATGCCGCCGACGATCGCGATGGCCATCACCGCGAAGAACGGCGGCGCGCCGGTCAGCAGCGAGAACGCCCCGCCCGAGTTGGTGGTGTAGCGCAGCTCCACGAAGCTGCCGACCAGCCTGACCGGCGGCCGGCCGGCCAGGTGGCGGACGACCAGGTACTTGGTGAGCTGGTCGGCGGCCAGGACCGCGGCGGCGGTGCCGTACACGGCGGCCGCGCGCACTGCCGGCCGGGTCATCTCAGCGCGGCCGGGCCCGGCTGCGGGCGTCGGCCAGGCACAGGGTGGTGTACGGCAGCGCGTCCAGCCGCTCGGCCTCGATCGGCCCGCCGCACGCCTCGCAGCGCCCGAAGCTGCCGTCCTCGATCCGCCCCAGGGCGTGCCGGACCTTGTCGATCAGGTCACCGGTGTTGCCGATCAGCGACAGGTCGCGCTCCCGCTCGAAGGTGTAGGAGCCGCTGCCGACGAAGTCCTCGTCGAAGCCGACCTCGCCGGCCGCGTCGTCGGTGGCGGCGTTGGCGGCCTCCTCCAGGTCGGCCTGCTGCCCGGTCAGCTCGGCCAGCTCGGCCTCCAGCCGGGTGCGGTAGGCGCGCAGGTTCCGCTTGGTCACCGCCGACCGGGACCGCGGGGCGGGGGCAGCCCGCTTGGCGGCCGCGCCGTCGCGCGCGGCCGCGCCGCGGCGGGCCGCGGCAGGGCGGGGCTCGGTGGTCTTCTTGCGGGTCATGGCCGTCCTCCACGCCGGTCCCGGGAGGGGCACGGTGCCGGGCATTGTACCGGCGCCGGCGCGCGACGGCCGGGCGGCCGGCATCGTGCTTGCCGACCAGGGTAGACTCCTGGGCAGAGGCGACGACGGGAACGAGTAGCGGGCGGCACGGCCGCCAGCGAGCCGGGGACGGTGGAAGCCCGGTGGCACGGCCCCTCGCGAAGATCCTCCCCGAGCCGCTGCCCGAACGGTGAGGCCACGCCTCCCCCAGTAGGCGCAGCCGGGTTCGCCCGTGACAGCGGGGGGCCGTTCGCCAGGACGGCCGCTGAGCGGTCGGTGGCCCCAAGGCCGCCGGCAAGAGGGGTGGTACCGCGGGACCCCGGTCCCGTCCCTTCGCGGAGCGAGAGCGACGACGAAGGAGACGAGCAGATGGGCCGGTTCCCCCAGGTCGACCCCGACCTCGACCTCCCGGCGCTGGACGCGCGGGTGCTGCGCCTGTGGCGCGACCGCAAGGTGTTCGAGCGCTCCCTGGAGCAGCGGGTCGGCGCCGAGCCGTTCGTGTTCTACGAGGGCCCGCCGACCGCCAACGGCCGCCCCGGCGTCCACCACGTCGAGGCGCGCGTGTTCAAGGACCTGTTCCCGCGCTTCAAGACCATGCGCGGCTACCGGG
>DASQWY010000266.1:0-13466 GCA_035640005.1 Actinomycetes bacterium | reverse complement strand
AACATGATCGTGCTGCACTACCGGGCCATCCCCGCGCTGCGGCGCCAGGTCCAAGCGGTCCGCGCCCACGCGTCCACCACGCCGCCGCGCCCGCCGGCGGCGGCGCGCCGGCTTTGCACGGCGGCGGCCGCCCGGCCGCGGCGGGCCCGCGCCGGCCACCGCCCGGCCGCGTGCCCCCACCCCGCGGGTCCGGGGTGGTGAGCGCGCGTGGGCCGGCCGGGGACCGCCGCCAGCGGGTTCGACGCGTGGGCGCGGACCTATGAGCACAGCGCGCTGCAGTCGACCCTGTTCATCCCCGCCCAGGAGGGTGCCCTGCGGCTCGCGCAGCGGCTGATGGCACGGCCACGGCGCGTCCTGGACGTCGGCTGCGGCACCGGCAGGCTGCTGCGCCAGGCCCGGCAGCGCTACCCGCTGGCCGAGCTGGTGGGCGTCGACGTTGCCTGGGGGATGCTGGCGGCCGCCACCGCGGCCACCCGGGTGGAGCTGGCGGTCCGCTTCGTGCGTGCGCCGGTGGAGCGGCTCCCCTTCCCGCCACGGGTGTTCGACCTGGTCTTCGCGACCATGTCGGTCCGGCACTGGACGGACGCGCCGGCCGGCATCGACCAGATCGGCCGGGTGCTGGCCCCCGGCGGCGTGTTCGTGCTGGCGGACGTGTTCCCCGCCCGCCGGCGCCGGCGCCGCCGGCACGCCGAGCTTCCCGCCGAGCTGGCCGCGGCGCTTGGCGCCGGCGGCCTGCGGGTGGTCAGCCTCGACCGCGCCTCGTGGTTCAGGCTGCCCGACATCCAGGTGGTCGCCGCGAGCAGGCCGCCGGCGGCTACAGGCGCGCCCTGGCGGCGACCTCCTCGGCGGAGACCGAGCGCAGCAGGGGCCGCCGGCCGAGCCGGAACGGGACGATGGTCACGTTGACGCCGTCCATGTTGCCCAGCACCTTGACCAGCCCGGCCGAGGAGCGGTCGTGCAGCACCCGGTGCCAGAACTTGGCGTAGCCGCGGCGGGGGACCAGCACGGTCACCTCGGTGTCCGGCCGCACGAACTCGGCGACGGTCTGCTGGGCGGTGGCGAGCAGGTTGCGGTCGGGCGCGTCGACCACCTCCAGCGGGACGGGCATGTGCACCTTCCCCCACAGCCTGGCCAGCTCCTTGGCGTGGTCGGGGTCGACCGCGACGTGGACGGCGGTGATGTGCAGGGGGTTGAGCTGCCGGGCGTACTGCAGTGCCTCGATCGCCGCCCGGTCGACGTCCTCCAGCAGCACGACCACCTCGTGGCGGGGCTTGGGCGGGGCCAGCCGCTGGGTCGCCTCGACCTTGAGCTCGGCGACCTCGGAGCCGTAGGCGAGCTGGGTGCGCTTGAGCAGCAGCACGATCAGCGGGATGGCGACCACCACCATCCAGGCGCCGGCCCGGAACTTGGTGACCGTGATGACCAGCAGCACGATCAGGGTGACGGCGGCGCCGAGCCCGTTGACCGCCAGGCCCGGGCGCCAGCCCTCCTCGCGCTGGCGCAGGTGGCGCAGGGTCATGCCGGCCTGGGCCAGGGTGAAGGAGGTGATCACCCCGATCGCGTACAGCGGGATGAGCCGGTGGACGCTGGCCTTGAACGCGACCACCAGGAAGATCGCCGCGCCCGACAGCAGCAGGATGCCGTTGGAGTAGACCAGCCGGTGGCCGCGCTTGCGGAGCTGGCGGGGCAGCAGCGCGTCGTGGGCGGCGAAGGAGGCCAGCACCGGGAAGCCGTTGAAGGCCGTGTTGGCGGCCAGCACCAGGATGAACAAGGTGGCGACCTGCACGAACACGAACAGCGCCTGGCCGGTCCCCGAGCCGAGCACGTGGCGGGCGATCTGGGCGACCAGGGTCGGGTTGCCGTCCTCGAACGGGCGGACCTGCAGCCGGTGGGCCAGGAAGGTGATCCCCAGGAACAGGAACCCCATGATCATGGCCATCACCGCCAGGGTCTTCTGCGCGTTCCTCGCCTCCGGCTTGCGGAAGGCCGGCACGCCGTCGGCGATCGCCTCCACGCCGGTCAGGGCGGTGGTGCCGGCGGCGAACGCGTGCAGCACCAGGAACAGCGACACCGCCGCCACCGCGCCCTGCTCGGCGGTTGCCAGCCGGGCCGCCTCCGCTTGGCCGTAGGCGACCGGGCCGAGGCCGCCGAGCACCGTCCGGACCACGCCCCAGACCACCACGCCGCCAAGGCTGAAGATGTAGACGTAGGTCGGGACCGCGAACACCCGCCCGGCCTCCTTGATGCCGCGCAGGTTGCCCCAGGTGAGCAGCACAATGCAGGCCACCGACAGCTCCACCCGCCAGCCGCCGATCGGCTGGATGGCGGAGGCGAGCGCGGCCATGCCGGCGGAGACGCTCACCGCCACGGTCAGCACGTAGTCGATCAGCAGCGCTGCCGCGCAGACCATCGCCCACAGCGGGCCGAGGTTGTCGCGGCTGACCATGTAGGCGCCGCCGCCGCGCGGGTAGGCGCGGATGACCTGCCGGTAGGAGACCACCAGGATCAGCAGCAGCAGGGTGATCCCGCCGGCCAGCGGCAACGCCAGCCCCACCCCGGCGGCGCCGGCCGCGATCAGGACCAGCAGCATCTCCTCGGTGGCGTAGGCGGTGGAGGAGATCGGGTCGGAGGAGAACACCGCCAGCGCGACCCGCTTGGCGATCCGCTCCTGGGTGAGCTGGCTGGTCCGCAGCGGCCGGCCCAGCAGCAGCCGCTTCACGCGGTAGCCGAACGACTGGTAGGGCGGGAACCTCTCCGGCCGCGGGACCGGCTCCAGCCGGGTCCTGGGCGGGGTCGTCACGGCTCCGCGGTGGTCGTCGCTCATGGCCTCATGTCTCCTGCTCCGCTCGTCGCCGCCGGTCCGCGCGGGGCAGCCGCACGACGAACGCGGCGCCGCCGCCGGCCGCGGTCTCCGCCCACAGCCTGCCGTCCATCGCCTCCACCAGCCCGCGGCAGATGCTCAGCCCCAGGCCGGTGCCCTCCTCCCGCCGCCCCGGGCGCCGCACCCGGTAGAACTCGTTGAAGATCAACTCCTGCTCGGCCTCGGGGACGCCCGGGCCGTGGTCGACCACCCGCACCTCCACCATCCCCTCCACCGCCCGGCCGACCAGCTCCACCGGCCCGTCCCCGCCGTGGCGGCGGGCGTTGTCGAGCAGGTTGGTCAGCACCTGGTCCAGGCGGACCGGGTCGGCCAGCACCGGAGGCAGCGACTCCGGCACGTCCACGCCGATCGCCGGCCCGGCCCCGGCCCACACCCGCCGGACGGCGCGGCCGGCCACCTCCGGCAGCCACACGTCGGCCAGCTGCGGGTTCACCGCGCCGGCCTCGATGCGCGACATGTCCAGCAGGTTCGCGACCAGGCGGGCGAGCCGGTCGGCCTCCCCCTCGATGGTGCCGAGGAACTCCTGGCGCTGGCGCTCGTCCCAGGCGATCTGCTCGTCGAGCAGGCTGGCGGCGGACGCCTTGATCGCGGCGATCGGGGTGCGCAGGTCGTGGGAGACCGAGTTGAGCAGGGCCGTGCGCAGCCGGTCGGTCGCCTCCAGCGCCTGCGCGCGGGCCCGGTCCTGCTCCTGGCGGGCCTGCAGCACCACCACCGCGGCCTGGTTGGCGAAGGTGACCAGCACCCGCCGCTCGGCCTCGCCGAGCGGCGGCGCGCCGTCGCCGGCCCGGATGACCAGCGCCCCGGCGGTGAGCCCGGCCGCCTGCATCGGCAGCGCCAGCAGCCCGTCCGGCCCCAGGCCGTCGTGCGGCGCGCGTCCGGTCTGGCCGTCGGGCGCGGCGACCACCGCCTCGGCGAGCCGGAACGCCTCGGCCGACAGGGTCCCGGCCGACGCGGCCAGCCGCGCCGGGCCGGGCGGCTCGGCCAGCGTGACCGCGCAACCGGCCAGGTGGAACAGCTCCCGCACGGTTCGCGCCACGCCGGCCAGGGTGGCGTCCAGGTCGCCCGGCGCGACCAGGCTCTGCGACAGGGTGTACAGGGTCAGCGCCTGCTGCTCGCGCCGCTCGGCCTCGCGGCGGCGCCGCTCGCGGGCGGCGACCAGCGCGCTCACCACCACCGTGACCAGCAGGTAGGCCGCCAGCGACACGTACGCGTCCCGCCTGCCCACGCGCAGCGTCCGGTAGGGCGGGATGAACAGCACGTCGAAGGCGAGGAACCCCAAGGCGGTCGCCACCAGGCCGGGCACGAACCCGCCGGTCGCCGCGGCGGCGACCACCACCATCAGGAACGCCAGCACCACGATGACCTGGTCGACGCGGCCGCGGAAGGCCAGCAGGACGGCCGCGGCGGCGGCGGCGCCGAGCACGGCGATCGCGTACCCCAGCGCCGTCCGCCGCCGCCGCGCGCCCGGGCGCCACCTGGAGGCCATGCGCTCAGCATAGATCCAGGCAAGCGGAATCTTTGCAACTTCTTTGCACGCTCCGTGCCGATCTTTGCGGCGACTTCACGATTCCTCCGGACGGTGGCCTCCGGGCGACCGTCGGAGTCGGGAACGGAGGCAGCCAGGCGTGAGGTTCGTGCTGCAGCCGAGCGACGCCGACATTTTCATCACCGACGCGGTGGGCCGGGACGCCTACTGGGTGCAGGGCCCGACCGAGCGGGTGGGCCGCTGGTCGCTGCGGGACCTCGGCGGTGGGGAGCTGGCCGCCATCCGCCAGCACGGCTCGCCGTTCCTGCCCTGGTTCGGCATTGACGTGCCCGGCCGGCCGCGGGCCGAGCTGCGGGAGCGGGCACCCCGTGGCGTCCCCCGCGCCGCGGCCGCGCTGTGGAACGCGCTGGTGGGAGCGCCGTCGCGGATCCGCTACACCCTGGAGACCGGCGGGCAGCCGCTCCGGGTCGAGGGCGACGCCGCGGCGCTGGAGTACGCCTTCCTGCGGGGCAGGCGCCGGGTCGCCACCGCCTCCGCCCGCTGGATGGCACCGTCGGCCGCCTGGGGCGTCGCCGTCGACCTGGACGACGCCGCCGACGCGCTGCTGGTGCTGGCCGCCGCGGCGACCATCGAGATCAGCTGGGGACGCATGGGCCGCGAGGCCCCGCGGCGCCCCCGGGTCCCCTCCCGCTCGCGCCCGTAGGCGCCGCCCGCCTCAGTCCTCCGGCTGCTGGTCCGGGCCGCGGCGCTGGCCGACCCGGACGCCGTGCCGCTCGGCCCAGGCGCGCCGGTCCTCGGCCTCCTGCAGGCTGCGCTCGGCCAGCCGGCGCAGCTCCTCGGCCCGCCGGCCCGCCTCCCACGGCCCCGCCCGCAGCGACAGGTAGGCGAGCCCGCCGACCGGGATCGGCAGCCAGAAGTTGACCAGCCGGTAGGCCAGCACGCCGAGGATGGCCACGCCGCGGGGGGTGCCGAAGCCGACCAGGGTCGGCACCAGCACCAGCTCGACCACGCCCAGCCCGGCGGGGGTGACCGGCACGGCCGCCAGCACGTTGGCGAGCGCGAACGCCACGATCAGCCCGTCGACGCTGACCCAGTGCCCGAAGGCGGCCACGAACACCCACAGGGAGGCGGCGTCCAGCAGCCAGTTGGCGGCCGCCCACAGCGCCGCCCTGCCGACCAGCGAGCGGTCGGCGGCCAGGGTCTGCAGCCGCGACGCCAGCCGCTCGGCGATGCCGGCGACCCGGTCCTCGTCCAGCAGCGGGATGCGGCGGGCGACCGAGCGCAGCAGCCCGGCGGCCCAGCGGTCGCCGCGCAGCAGCAGCAGCACCACCACCGCGAAGCCGCCGATCAGCACCACCCCGACCAGGCCGGCGGTGGCGTACACCGGGTTGTAGCCGCGCAGCGGGATCGACACCAGCAGGCCGAGCCAGAGGATCACGTTCAGCACCACCGCCGAGCCGACCCCCTGGGTGGCCAGCGCGAAGGCGGCGTCGGTCCCGGGCACGCCCGCCTGGCCGAGCAGCCGGAACCCCAGCGCGCTGCCGGCCGCGTTGCCGCCTGGCACCACGTGGCTGACGGCCAGGGTGGCCAGCTGCACGCGCAGCAGGGTGCCCTGGCCGGGGGCGCTGCGGGGCAGCACCGCCCGGGTCAGCTGCGTGTAGGCCAGGATCGACGCCACCTCCAGGGCCACGCCCAGCAGCAGGAAGCCGGGGCGCACGTGCGACAGCAGCTGCACGGCGTTCCTGGCGCCGGCGACCTGCGGGAGCACGAAGTGGACCACCACGAACCCGACGACCAGCAGGAGGGCGAGCCGCTTGACCGGGGCGGGGAGCGGCGTGCGGGTCCGTGCCACCGAGAACACCTCAGCCCACCTGGCCCAGGCGGGCCAGCAGCCCGCCCAGCAGGGCGGTGCGCGGCGCCACGCTGCCGAGGTCCAGCCACTCGGTCGGGCCGTGCGCCTCCCCGCCGACCGGGGCGAGCCCGTCGACGGTCGGCAGGCCCGCCGCGGAGGTGGTGTTGGCGTCGCCGGCGCCGCCGGTGGCCGCCTCGCCGACCTCGAAGCCGAGCGCGCGCGCGACCGCCTGGGCCTCGGCGACCAGCGCGGCCACCGCCGGCGTCCGCTCCATCGGCCGGTGGCGGTGGACCTGCCGCAGGCTGACGCTGGCGCCCGTCACCGCCGGGCTCGCCACGATCCGGCGGACCTCGGCCTCGGCCGCCTCGAAGGCCTCGGCCGTGGCCGCGCGCAGCTCCGCCTCCAGCACCGCCCGGTCGGGGACCACGTTGATGCGGCCGCCGCCGCGGACCGCGCCGACGTTGCAGGTGACCCCCTGCCAGCGGCCGTTCAGGGCGTGCAGGGCGACCGTCTGGTGCGCCGCCTCCAGGATGGCGTTGACGCCGTGCTGGGGGCGGACGCCGGCGTGGACCGCCCGCCCGGCCACCTCGACCGCGAACGCGAAGATCCCCTTGCGGGCGGAGACCAGCGCCCCGTTGGTCCTGGCGGCCTCCAGCCCGATGCCCGCGTCGTGCTCGCGGGCCAGCCGCTCCAGCAGCGGCCTGGAGAACGGCGAGCCGATCTCCTCGTCCGGCGAGCAGACCAGGGTGATCTCGGCGAAGCGGTCGAAGCCGGCCTGGTCGCAGAGGACCTCGACCGCCTCCAGTCCGCACGCCAGGCCCGCCTTGTCGTCGGCCACCCCCGGCCCGTAGGCGCGGCCGTCGGCGGTGCGGAACGGCCGCGCCGCCGCGGTGCCGTCGTCGAAGACCGTGTCCATGTGCGCCATCAGCAGCAGCCGGCGGCCGCCGGCCTCCGGCGGCAGGCCGCCGGCGCGGCGGCCGACCAGCACGTCGCCGAGGCGCGGCTCGCCCGGCCCGGGCCGGTGGCGGTGGCGCTCCACCGTCCAGCCGCCGGCCCGCAGGCGCGCCTCCAGGGCGTCGGCGACCCGGTTCACGCCGGCGGGGGAGTACGAGCCGGAGTCGAGGTTGACCAGCGCCTCCACCGTGGCGACGGTCGCCCGGTAGCGCGCCCGCACCATCGGGAGCAGGCAGGCGGGGTCGGCGCGCGGGTCCATTTGACGCGCCAGTATAGGCGGGGCGGCACCGCCGACGCCCCACCTGACCTGCTGGTTCCGCGGGCGAAGGTCGCACCCGACGGGTAGAATGTCGGGTATGGAGATGGTCCCGCAGCTGCCGTTCGAGCCGCCCGCCGCGCCCCCCCGGCGCGCCGACGACCCGGCCAACCAGGCCGTCTACGCGCTGGCCGCCGAGGCCCGCGCGGTCGAGGGCGGCCATCATGCCCGCGCCCTCCCCGACGGCTCGCTGCTGGTCAAGGCCGACTCGCGCGGCGGCAGCTACCGCGTGCAGGTGGTCGGCGTCGAGCGCGGCCTGGTGGCGTTCCGCTGCGGGTGCCCGTCCGGCGACTACCGGGCGCACCTGCCCGTCCCCTGCAAGCACGCCGCCCTCGCCGCCCGCCGGCTGGAGCGGGAGGGCCTGGCGCGCTGGGCGGACGGCGGCTGGCGGCCGAGCACCCGCGCCGCCGTGCGCGTCCCCTGGGCCGCCTGAGCTCGGCCTCGCCCCCGTTTCGTCGCGCACGACCGGTGGTAAGCCCTCGGTCGGCTGCCACGCCGCGGCACGGCCGCAGCCGCCAGAACCCGGGGGACCGCGTAGGACAGGCTGAAGGAGCCGCGCATGGGCAGGCGCAGCGGACGCCGGCTCGGCTGGGGGCGCCTGCTGACCTGCGCCTGCGTCGGCGTGCTGCTGGCGGCCTGCAGCGGCCCCAGCCCCTCCGCGCTCGACCCCAAGGGCCCGGGGGCGGCGCGCGTGGCCGGGCTGTGGTGGCTGCTGTTCTGGATCTCGGCGGCGGTGTTCACGCTGGTCACGCTGCTGGTGGTCACGGCGCTGTTCCGCCGGCGCGGCAGCCGCGACCAGGTCGTGCGCCAGGGGGGAGGCGAGCGGCTGGTGGTGCTGGGCGGGGTGCTGCTCCCGGCGGTGGTGCTGACCGGCGTGTACTTCGTGGGCCTGCACGACCTGCGCTCGCTCACCGTGCCGGCCAGGACCGACGTCACCGTCCAGGTGACCGGCCACGACTGGTGGTGGGAGGTGCGCTACCCCGACCAGGGGATCGTCACCGCCAACGAGCTCCACGTCCCGGTCGGGCGGCCGGTACGGCTGGTGCTCACCTCCCGCGACGTGATCCACAGCTTCTGGGTGCCGCAGCTGACCGTGAAGACCGACCTGATCCCCGGGCACACCAACACCACCTGGCTGCAGGCGTCCCAGGCGGGCGTCTACCGCGGCCAGTGCGCCGAGTACTGCGGGCTGCAGCACGCGCGGATGGCGATCCTGGTGGTCGCCGAGCCGCCCGACGCGTTCGCCAGCTGGCTGGCGGCCGAGCGTGGGCCGGCGGTGGCGGCCAGCGACCAGCTGGCGGCTCGGGGGCGGCAGGCCCTGGAGCAGAACTCCTGCGCCGCCTGCCACACCGTCAGGGGCACCTCGGCCGGCGGCACGCTCGGCCCCGACCTGACCCACTTCGGCAGCCGCCGCACGATCGGCGCCGGCACGCTGTCCAACACCCGCGGGAACCTGGGCGGCTGGATCGTCAACTCGCAGGCGGTCAAGCCGGGCAACCGCATGCCGGCGCAGCCGCTGACCCCCGAGGAGCTGCAGGCGCTCCTCGCCTACCTGGAGACCCTCAAGTAGCGTGACCACGGTCGCGGAGCGAACCGAGCGCCTGCGGGCCACCTGGGGCGAGGCCCCGGGCCTGGCCACCTGGTTCAAGACGGTCGACCACAAGAAGATCGGCCGCCGCTACATCTGGACCGCGTTCGCCTTCTTCACCATGGCCGGGTTCGAGGCGCTGGCGATGCGCACCCAGCTCGCCCGCCCCGACGAGACCCTGATCGGCCCCGGCGCCTACAACCAGCTGTTCACCATGCACGGCACGACCATGATCTTCCTGTTCGCCACGCCCATGCTGTTCGGGTTCGGCAACTACTTCGTGCCGCTGATGCTCGGCGCCCGCGACATGGCCTTCCCGCGCCTGAACGCCTTCGGCTACTGGGTGTTCCTGTTCGCCGGGCTGCTGATGAACGCCAGCTTCCTGTTCGGGGTCGCCCCCAACGGCGGCTGGTTCAACTACGTGCCGCTGACCGGCCCGCAGTACACCCCGCAGGTCAACATCGGCTTCTACACCGTCGGCCTGCTGTTCCTGGGCATCTCCACCACCGCCGGGGCGATCAACTTCATCGTCACCACCTTCAAGCTGCGCGCTCCGGGCATGTCACTGAACCGCATCCCGCTGTTCGTCTGGGCGATCCTGGCGACCGCGTTCGCGGTGGTGTTCGCCCTGCCGGCGCTGAACGCCGACAACGCCATGCTGCTGCTGGACCGGCGCTTCGGCTTCCACTTCTTCGACCCGGCCAAGGGCGGCGACCCGGTGCTGTGGCAGCACCTGTTCTGGCTGTTCGGCCATCCCGACGTCTACATCATCGTGCTGCCGGCGCTGGGGATCGTGTCGGCGATCGTGCCGGTGTTCAGTCGCCGCCCGATGGTCGGCTACTTCTGGCTGGTGCTGGCCAACGTCGCCACCGCGGTGATCAGCTTCGGCGTGTGGGTCCACCACATGTTCGCGGTCGGCCTGCCGCAGCTGTCGATGAGCTTCTTCAGCGCCGCCAGCCTGGTCATCACCATCCCCGGCGGCATCCAGATCTTCTCCTGGGTGATCACCATGCTGCGCGGCCGGCTGGTGCTGGCCACCCCGATGCTGTTCGTGATCGGCTTCCTGATCTCCTTCGTGGCCGGCGGGCTCACCGGCGTGATGTTCGCGGTGGTCCCGTTCGACCAGCAGGTCACCGACTCCTACTTCGTGGTCGCCCACTTCCACTACGTGCTGTTCGGCGGGGCGGTGTTCCCGATCCTGGCGGCCGTCTACTACTGGATGCCGAAGATCACCGGGCGGCTGCTGGACGAACGGCTCGGCAAGGTCAGCTTCTGGCTCATCTTCGTCGGCTTCAACCTGCTGTTCTTCCCCATGCACCTGTCCGGGCTGCTCGGCATGCCGCGCCGCGTCTACACCTACTCACCCGGCCTGGGATGGGACGCGTGGAACCTGGCGTCCACGGCCGGCGCCTACGTGGTGGCGGTCGGCATCCTCGCCACGGTGGTGAACTTCCTGCGCAGCCTGCGCCGGGGCGAGCCGGCCGGCGACGACCCCTGGGGCGGGGACTCGCTGGAGTGGGCCACCAGCTCGCCGCCGCCGCCCTACAACTTCGCCGCCATCCCGGAGGTGCACAGCGCCTACCCGCTGTGGGAGGAGCGCTTCCGCGAGCGGCTGGAGGCGGCCAGGTACAGCCAGGAGCGGCAGCTGGCCGGCGACCACGAGGTGCTGCGCACCAGCGAGCTGGACGCCGAGCCCGAGCGGGCGGTGGAGATGCCCGAGGTGACGATCGTGCCGCTGGTGACGGCGGTCGGCTTCCTGCTGGTCTTCGGCGGGCTGCTGGCCGGCGGCTACGTGGTCGCCGCGGCCGGGGTGCCGGTGGTGCTCGGCGGGCTGGCCGCCTGGGCGTGGCCGCGGCGCGAGGAGCTGGCGACGTGAGCGCCGAGGCGGTCACCACCGAGGTCCCAGCCGGCCGCCCGACCGGCTGGTGGGGGATGGTGATGTTCATCACCACCGAGGCGACCCTGTTCGCCGCGCTCATCGCCAGCTACTTCTACCTGCGCTTCAAGTCGACCCCGGAGTGGCCGCTGGGCGGCATCAAGGCGCCGGAGCTGCCGCTGCCGCTGGTGATGAGCGCCGTGCTGCTGTCCAGCAGCGTGCCGATGGCCTGGGCCGACCACGGCATCCGCGCCGGGCACGTCGGGCGGCTGCGGCTGGGGCTGGCCGCCACCTTCGTGCTCGGCGCCGGCTTCCTCGGCATGCAGGGCTACGAGTACATGACCAAGCTGAAGGAGTTCACCCCGACCACCAACGCCTACGGCTCGCTGTTCTTCGCGATCACCGGCTTCCACGGCATGCACGTGGGCGTCGGCCTGCTGATGAACCTGTTCGTGCAGGTGCGCGCCTGGCTCGGCCATTTCGGCCGAGCCCGCCACCTGCACGTGCAGACGACCGCGATGTACTGGCACTTCGTCGACGCGGTCTGGGTGGTGATCATGGCGTCGTTGTACATCGGACCGCACCTGTGAACCGGACCGAGGGGGCGAGGCGGCGGGCGGCCCCGTTGCTGCTGTGGTTCGCGACCCTCGGCGGCGCGGCCGCCTGGACCCTGCACCTGTTCTTCGGCTGGGGGATCGAGGAGATCGCCTGCTCGCCGGCGTCGGCCAGCCCGGACGTGCTCGGTCTGTCCCAGACCGTGTGGATCGGCGCGGTCACCGCCGTGCTGGCCGCGGCCACCGTGGCCGCCGGGCTGCTCGCCTACCGGTTCTGGCGGCAGGCCGGCGCCGGCGACCCCAGCGAGCGTGTCGAGCCCGGCCGGGCCGGCCCGGAGCCGCTGGAGGTGGTCCGCGGCGGCCGGGCCGGCTTCATGGCCCTGTTCGGCATGGCCTCCAACGCGCTGTTCCTGCTGATCATCGTCTACGGCGGCGTGGCGCTGCTGCTGCTACGGCCATGCACCCCGACGTGACCGTGCTGGCCGGCCTGGCCGCCGCGGCGGCCGGCTACGGCCGCGGGTGGCGGCGGCTGCGGCGCGGTCGCCGGCCGGCGAGCGGCCGGCGGGCGGCCGCGTTCGGCGCCGGGCTGGCGGTGGTCGCCGTGGCGCTGCTGCCGCCGCTGGACGCGCTCGCCGGGACCCTGTTCGCCGCCCACATGGCCCAGCACATGCTGCTGGTGATGGTGGCGGCGCCGCTGCTGGTGCTCGGCGCCCCCGGCCTGCCGCTGGCGGTCGCGCTCACCCCCGCCTGGCGCCGCCGGCTCGCCCGGCTGCGCCGGCAGGCGGCCGGCGCGTCCGCCCGGCGCCTGCTGACCCGGCCGGCGGTCGCGTGGGGCGTGCACGTGGCCGCCCTGTGGGCCTGGCACCTCCCCGGCCCCTACCAGGCCGCCCTGGCCAGCGCCCCGCTCCACGCCGCCGAGCACGCCTGCTTCCTCGGCACCGCCGTGGTGTTCTGGTGGGTGGTGCTGTCGGCGGAGAGCCGCCGGCGGCTGGCCCCGGGGTTCGCGATGCTGTACCTGTTCGCGGCCGCGCTGCAGGGCAGCGCCCTCGGCGCCGTGCTCACCTTCGCCCCGGTGCCGCTGTACCCGCTGCAGACGTCCAGCCTGGCCGACCAGCAGCTCGCCGGCCTGGTGATGTGGGTGCCGGCCGACCTGGTCTACCTGGGGACCGCCGGGGTGCTGTTCATGCGCTGGCTGGCCTCGCTGGAGGCCGCCAGCCCGCGGCGCGAGGAGGCCGTCGTGCCGGTCCCGGTTTCGGCATCACATGGAGCGGTAATCGATGGTGCGGACCAGGAGGGAGGAGCATGAGGCTCGCCGCGCTGCTGGGCGCGATGACCGGGCTGCTGTGGCTGGCCGGCTGCGCCTCCGGGTCTAGGACCCCGCCGGCGCAGGTCCCGGACGGCAACCCGGCGATGGGCGCGCGGGCGATCGAGCGCTACGGCTGCGGTACCTGCCACTCGATCCCGGGGGTGCGTGGCGCCGACGGCACCGTCGGTCCGCCGCTCGACCACGTCGGCCGGCGTGGCTATATCGCCGGGCGGCTTCCCAACAGCGGCCCCAACCTGATCCGCTGGATCCAGGACCCGCAGCGGGTCGAGCCGGGCACCGCCATGCCGGACAATGGCGTCAGCGACGTCGACGCCCGCGACATCGCCGCCTACCTGTTCACCCTCCACTGAGCGCGAGCCGACCGATGAGCCGAGCACCGAAGCGGCGGATCCGGCCCCTGGTCGCGGTGGTCGCGATCCTCGCCGCCGGCACGCTGCTACAGCTCGGCGCCGGCCCCGCGGCCACCGCCACCGGCGGCGCGCTCACCTCCGGGCAGGTGGCGCCGTCGCTGCGGCCGTCCACGCCGCTGCAGGTGGCCGAGGCGGTCCGGGTCGGCCCGGGCGCGATGCCCAGCTTCGACCCGCGGGCGCTGGACGACCGCCAGGTCGACTCGGTCGCCGCCTACGTCGGCT
>DASQWY010000265.1:0-4006 GCA_035640005.1 Actinomycetes bacterium | reverse complement strand
GGCCAGACTGTGCCCGCCGGCTGGGAGGGCGTGCACGTCTTCGACATCAGCAACCCAAGCGACCCGCACCTGGTGGCGTCGGTGACGCTTCCCTGCGGGTCGCACACCCTGACGGTCGCCGGCATCTCCGCGGGCAGCCTGATCGTGTACAGCAACAACTCCAGCAGCACGCTCTGCGTCGACGGCACCCGGGTCAACGACGACCCGGTCGGGGACTTCATGGACGTCATCGCCGTCCCGCTGGCCAACCCTGCCGGCACGAGCCTGCTGCGCCGCGAGCCGCTGGCCGGCCCGACCACCGACATCCGCACCGGCTGCCACGACGCCGCCGTGATCCGGGGCACGGTCAACCTGGCCGCGTGCGCCAGCGCCGACACCGTCAACGTCTGGGACATCGGCGCCAACAGCACGCCGGGCGGGAGCATCGAGGACCCTGAGCTGCTCTACACCATCTTCGAACCCGGCATCGGCACGGCCGGCTCAGGGGGCCGCTGGCATTCCGCCGCCTTCACCTGGGACGGGAAGGTCCTGGTGCTGGGGTGGGAGCCGGGCGGCGGCGGCCTGCCCGAGTGCGAGGCGACCGACCCGGCGGTGAAGAAGAGCATGTTCTTCTACGACGCGGCCACCGGCAGCAAGCTGGGCCAGTGGACCCTGCCGCGGGCGCAGTCGGCCGAGGAGAACTGCACGATCCACAACTACAACATCGTGCCGCTGCGCAGCGGCCGGTATGTGGCGGTCGGCGGCAACTACCAGGCCGGGACCTGGGTCACCGACTTCACCGACCCGGCCAACCCGGCGACCGTGGCCTGGTCCGACCCGCCGCCGCTCGGACAGGTCGTCGACCCGACCGGGCAACTGGTCAACGAGCTCGGCGGTGCCTGGTCCTCGTACTGGTACAACAGCTTCGTCTACGAGTCGGAGATCACCAAGGGCGTGAACGTCTTCGCCGTCAGCGACCCCCGGCTGGCAGGGGCCATCCGCCTGGGCCACCTCAACCCGCAGACGGAGGAGTTCTCGCTCGACTGAGTTTCGGGGTTCGACGGGGAGCGGCGAGAGGGCGGCCGCGGCCGCCCTCTCGCCCGTGTTCCGCGACGCCGAGTTTGGGCTCATGGCTGGGGCCCGCAACTCCGGGAGTCGTGATGCGCAAGCCATCGGCGTTCGTGCGAGCGCGCGCCCTGAGAAAGGCCACCCTACGAGGCCACGACCTTGACGAGTGCTTCCAGCTGCACCAAGCCGACACCGGCCAGCATGGCCGGCATGGCTGCTTGACGGTCCGCTTCGACGAATGCGTCCCGTTGCCCCTCAGGGTGCCTCATACCCTGGGTCTGGAGTTGGTCGCTGCGTCGCCACGGCCAACGGGTTGGGTCGCGGTGCAGGCTGCAGTCCGTCTGGCGTTCCAGCGCCTCCAGGAACAGCCGGCCATCCCAGGACAAGCCGTCGAACCGCTGTGGCGACCGGGGCAGGGCGGTGAGCAGGATGCCGTCGACCTGCCTGGCGAACTCCACCAGGGAGCTGTTCGGGCGCTGCCTGCGGCCTTCCCGGACCATCTGCTTCACCGAGCCTGGGTTCCAACCGGCCGCGAGGGCGGCGGCCCGCAGGGACTTGCCCTTGCGGAGTTCGGCGAGCACCGCAGCCTGAGCCGCTTGGTCGAACGTCGGCTTGGTGCGGGCCGTCGTGCCCGTGTTGCGGACCCGCGTGTAGTGGCACCAGCACAGACCACGGGCTCTGGCGGGTCCGTCGCAGCCCTCGACGCCGCACGTCCTACCGCTCACGCCACTGCGAGCTCCCCGGGGCTCCCATTATTTGGGCGCTGCTTCGCCCAGCCTACGCCAATGACGGTCGGGTAGGGCGCTGGCAGGGATGCTCAGGGCATCTGGGGGCTGCAGGTCACAAACAGCGCCCCGTTCCATGCCGGGCGGCTCGTGCCGATGCTGGTCCGGCTCAGGTCGAACACGTGGTCCCCGTTGGGCTGCTTGCCAGGTCGCCACCAGCGTCGGCGGCGGCCTGACGTAGGTCGACCTGTTTGGCCTGCGGTAGGCTGGTGCGGTGCACAGGGGCCGCCCGTTCGAAGGGATCGCTGTCGCCGGTGCTGTGGGAGCGGGGCTTGCTCTGTCCCACTGGCTGGCCTACCTGATCGCGGTTCCCCACGCCCATGAGCGGGAACGGCTGCTGGAGAGCACCGGACACGGCTACTGGCCCCTGGCTGCCGCGGTTGCCGTCGCCTCCGGGCTTGTGGCCCTGGTGGTGACGGGGGCACGGGCCGTGGCCCGGGCACGTGATGCCGACTTGGGTCAGCACCGGCTTGGGCAGCTCGTGGCCCGCATGGCCGGGATGCAGATCCCCGCGTTCGTCCTGCTGGAGGCGATTGAGCGCCTCGCCTCCGGGGCGGCGGGCCTTGACCTCGTCCTGCAGGCTCCGTTCCTGGTGGGATTGGGGGTGCAGCTCCTCGTGGCGACCGTCGTTGGGGTCTTCCTGACACGGTTTGCGCATGCGGCTGCACGAATCGCCCGCATCCTCCTGCGGAGCAAGGTCTCCGGCCGGTCTGCCGCGCTCCTCCCTCCCACTCGACCCGCCGCGATGCCCGTGCGCCTGCTCGGCCTGGCTGCGGTGGGCGTCCGGGGCCCTCCCGCCTTCTGATCCGCGCTCCCGGTCCCGGCTAACTGCGACCGCACCGCGGTCGAGGGCGCGGCGTGTCCGCCAGGATTCCGAGCGTGCTGCATTCCAGGAGGGTGCGGCGTGAAAGCACGGGCGCAGTTGGACTGTTCTGATGGCGGTGGCGTTGCCCCTGTAGGGCTCCTGCTGCTCCGGCGGGGCGACGATGGACCGCCGGAATAGGTGGCGGGAAGCCTGGAGGTTGCGGCTGCGGTGGCTTCCTGCCGCGACCCGCGGGCGAGACCGCTCTTCCAGGCTCGACTCGGGCCTGTCCTGGCAGGACCGTCGCGATGGCAGCTGATGTCGTTGCCGGGTTCGTCGACCAGGCCAGGCTTCGGAAGTGCATCGAGGCTCAGCGCTGTCCATGGTGCGATCGGGGTGGGTTGCGCTCCTTGGCGAACCACACGGTGCGTGCGCATGGGGTCTACGCCTCTGAGCTTCGCGAACTAGCCGGGCTGGCCCCTGACACGCCGCTATGTTCCCGCGGCTTGAGCGAGTGCCACCGCGAACTGGCTCGCGACCAGGACACAAGTCGATGGCTGCAGCGACCGGAGGTCCGGTTGGCTGGGGCGTCGACGCGGGAAGCCCACTATGACGACGAGCAACGCCGGCGGCGCGTGGAGCAACTGGATGCAGTTCGGGGCAAGGCCATTGAGGCGTACCGGCGTTGGCTGGCGGCGGAGAAGGACGACCCGGAGCTGGCGGCGGCGCGGAGGATCGTCCGCTCGAAGGCGAACAAGAAGTTCCGCGTCGGCGTGGAATGTCCGATCTGCGGTGCTTGGTTCTGCTCCGTCGTTCCGCCCGGCCGGGACTACCGGCAGCGCAAGTTCTGCAGCGATGACTGCCGCGGCGAGGCGATCCGCCGCCTTCGTACGCGAACATGGGTGCGTCGCAGCCGGGAATCCCTCGACGAATTGGCCGTCGCATACTCCTCTCCGCGCCGGGCGTCACGGCCACCCGGACACTGAAACCGTGCCGCCCGCCGAGGAACTGGGTTGTGGCTAGCCGGCGACCGCCTCGCGGGGCCTGAACCAGCGGGCCAAGGCCGGCGTGTTCGAGCAGCTCCACCTCGACATCCTGGACCGGCTCGGCGAGCTGGGCCGGCTGGACTGGTCGCGCCAGCGCGGACTCGACCAGTGTCCGCGCCAAACGTGGGGACCAGGTCGGCGAAAATCCGCTCGATCGTGGCAAGCCAGGGTCCAAGATCCAGCTGGCTTGTGGTGGATGTCGATGATCCGGAACCCGTCGTAGTTGCCCTGGAAGGCGAGCCTGCCCTGGAACGCCAGGTCGGAGTTGGCGGTGAACGGGGAGACGGTGTTCGCCCGCGGCGAGAAGCCGAGCGGGTGCATGTTCG
>DASQWY010000264.1:0-4901 GCA_035640005.1 Actinomycetes bacterium | reverse complement strand
AGCGGGCGACCAGCGGGTCGGCGTCGCCGAGCAGGCGGAACACGTCCAGCATCAGCGCCCTGGCCCGCTCGCGGCGTTCGCCGGGGCCCTCGCGGACGGCGGCCAGCAGCTCGGCCAGGGCGGCCTCGGGCTGGCCGTCGGCGGCCCGGCGGGCGGCGACGGCGAAGCGCGAGCCGGGGTCGGCCGCCTCCACCGCCAGGCGGGCCAGCGCCAGCGGCCCGGCGACGGCCGGGTCGTGCTCGACCGGCCGCAGCAGCTCGACCGCCTCAGCGGGCCGGTCCTCGTCCAGGGCGAGCCCGGCCAGGCCGGCGCGGGCGGCGACGTTGTCCGGGTCGGCGTCGAGGACCTCGCGCCAGCGGGCGGCCGCCCGCGCCGGGTCGAGGGTGGCCGCCTCGGCGGCGGCGCGGTCGGCCTCGCTGGGCAGCAGCGCCTCCACGAAGCTGTCGACCACCGCGGCCGGCTGGGCGCCGACGAACTCGTCGACCAGCTGCCCGCCGGCGAACGCCTTCACCGCCGGGATGCCCTGCACCTGGAAGGCCATGGCGAGCCGCTGGTTGGCGTCCACGTCCACGCGGGCCAGCACCACCTGGCCGTCGCGGGCGGCCACCGCCCGCTCCAGCACCGGCTCCAGCGCGTGGCAGGGGGCGCACCAGTCGGCCCAGAAGTCGACCAGCACCGGCACGTCACGGGAACGTTCGAGGACCTCCGCCTGGAAGGTGGCCTCGGTCACGTCGATCACGAAGTCGCTCATCGGCTCTTGGTACGCCCCCGCGGGGCCGGCGCGCAAGGCGCCCGGATCAGCGCCGGTCGAGCTGGTCGGCGTGCTCCTCCAGGTGCTCCACCAGGAACCGGTCGACGATCTCGCCGGCGCTCAGCTCCCCGAGCGTCTGGTGGCGGCCGGTGCGCGCCAGGGCGGCCTCGTCGAGCCCGTCCAGCATGGCGAGCACGCCGGCGACGCCCTGGTCGATGCGGGTGAGCAGGCGGTCGGGGTCCTGGCGCCGGTCCCGCTCGATCGGGCCGACCCGCCCGGGGTCGGTCCTGACCCGGCCGAACGGCGTCTGGCCGTCGCCGGCGACCACCAGCTCCACCTGCCGCACCCAGTAGGGCAGCATCTCGGCGACGTGGGCGAGGATCTGGCCGCGGTCCCAGCGTTCGCCGGTGTCAGGGTCGGGGGTGGTCAGCGCCTCGGCGGGCAGCACCGGCGTGGCCGCGCGGATGCGGCCGGCGGCCGACCGCAGGCGGGTGCGCCGCTCGTGGTCGTTCATCGGCCGAGCCGCGGCCGGCGGCGGTCCGGGTCGGGGCGGAACGGGGGCGCGTCGCCGGCGACCACCCGGTTGGCGAGCACGCCGAGCCCGGCGACCTCCAGCTCGACCTCGTCGCCGGGCTGCAGCCACGGGTACTTCTCGACGCCGTGGACCAGCGACAGCTCGAAGATGCAGCCGGTCCCGCAGGTGCCCGACCCGAGCACGTCGCCGGGGCGGACCGGGGCGCCCTCGGAGGCGTAGACGAGCAGCTCGGCGAAGCTCCACCAGATGCTGTCGAGGTCGGCGCGGGAGTACTCGACGCCGTTGACGCGGGCGGTCATGGCCGCGCTGGGCACCTCGCGCAGCCCGCCGGGGGCGAACTCGGCAGCGGTCGCCAGCCACGGCCCCAGCGAGGTGGCGAAGTCCTTGCCCTTGGCGGGCCCCAGGTTGAGCTGCACCTCGCGGCGCCACAGGTCCCTGGCCGACCAGTCGTTCATGATGGTGAAGCCTGCCACGCTGCGGTCGGCGTCCGCCAGCCGCAGGTTCTCGCCGCCGGCGCCGAGCACGCAGGCGACCTCCAGCTCGTAGTCCAGCTCGGCGGAGCGCGGCGGTGCCGCCACCGGGTCGCCGGGGCCGAGGATGGCGGCCGGGTTGGAGAAGTAGAAGACCGGCAGCTCGTACCAGTCGGGGTGCATCTCCAGGCCGCGCCGCGCGCGGGCGGTGCGCACGTGCTGCTCGAAGGCGTAGAAGTCGCGCACCGACGGGGGCTCGGCGACCGGGGCGAGCAGGCGGGCGCCGGCCAGCGGCAGCGGCTCGCCGGCCGCCGGTGGCCGCAGGCGCGGGTCGGCGTTGGCGGCCATCGCCAGGTCGAGCACGGCGTCCAGGCCGGCGCGGCCCTCGCCGGCCGCGACCGGCACGATCAGCTCGCGGTCCAGGTAGCCGACCTTGGCGCCGTCCGGGCCGGCGTAGCGGACGATCCTCAGGTGCTCACCTCTTCCAGCGTCCCGTCCCGCAGGGAGAGTACCCGGTCGGCGAACGGCAGCGCCTCGGGGTCGTGGGTGGCGACCAGGCAGGCGCCGCCGTGCTCCTGGGTGGCTCGGCGCAGCGCGGCGAACACGTCGTGGACCCAGACGGTGTCCTGGTGGGCGGACGGCTCGTCGGCCAGCAGCAGCCGCGGGCCGAGCAGCAGCGCGCGGGCGACCGCGGCGCGCTGCTGCTGGCCGAGGGAGGTCTCCGACGGCACCCGGTCGGCCAGCTCCTCCAGGCCGAACAGGCCGAGCAGCTCCTCGGCGCGGCCGGCCCCGGTGCGGTCGCCGCCGCGCCGCAGGCGCGCGGGCAGGGTCACGTTCTCCCGGACGCTGAGGTCCTCCAGCAGCCCCAGCGCCTGCGGGATCATCGACAGCGCCGACCAGGGCAGCGCGGCGCCGGCCGCCAGGCCGGGCGCCCACTCCAGCCGGCCGGCGTCGGGCGCCTCCCAGCCGGCCACCACCGACAGCAGCGAGCTCTTGCCGGACCCGGATGGGCCGACCAGGGCGACCAGCTCGCCCGGCTGCAGGCTCAGGCTGACGCCGCGCAGGGCGTGGACCCGCTCGGCGCCGCGGCGGTAGGTCTTGGAGACCCCGCGCACCTCGACCAGCGGGGCTACCACCGGGCGACCTCGCCGTCGTGCAGCCGCAGCACCCGGTCGGCGGCCCGGGTCACCACCGGGTCGTGGGAGGCGACCAGCAGGCTGCAGCCGGCGTCGCGCAGCGCCAGCACCGACTCCATCAACCGCTCCCCCGACTCCCGGTCCAGCTCGGCGGTGGGCTCGTCGGCGACCACCAGCGCGGGCCCGCCGGCGACCGCCGCCGCGAACGCCAGCCGCTGCTGCTCGCCGCCGGACAGCTGACCGGGCAAGTGCTCGGCGCGGCCGGCCAGGCCGAGACGGTCCAGCAGCCGCTCGGCCTCCCCCGGCCGCTCGCGCCCGCGCAGCCCGGCGGCCAGCTCCAGGTGGCCGCGGGCGCTCAGGTAGGGCAGCAGGTTGTCGGCCGGCTGCTGGAACACGTAGCCGACCAGGTCGCGGCGGACCCGCCGGCGGCCGCGGGCGCGCAGGGCCGACACCTCCACCCCGCCGACGCGGACGGTGCCGGCGGTGGGCCGGTCCACGCAGGCGAGGATGCGCAGCAGCGACGACTTGCCCGAACCGGACGGCCCCACCACCGCGGTCACCTTCCCGGCGGGGAAGGAGGCGTCGATCCCCTTGAGGGCCCGCACCGTGCCGCTGGCGGTGGTGTACTCCTTGACCAGCCCGGCGCAGGAGACCTGGGGCGGCGGCGGCGGCTCAGTCGGCAAGGCGGAGCACCTCCGAGAGCCGGGTCCGGTCGGCCGCGCGCTGCGCCACCAGCGCGCCCAGCCAGGCGGCGGCCAGCACCGCCGCGCCGGTGCCGCCCAGCGCCGCGGTCGGGGCGCGCAGCAGCGGCACCGGCGGCACGCTCGGCAGCGCGTCCAGGCGCAGGTACACCAGGCGGGCCGCGACGAAGGAGAGCGCCACCCCGACCAGGTAGCCGGCCGCCAGGGTGGCGCCCACCTCCAGCAGCACCGACGCCAGGTGGGCGGCGCGCGACAGGCCCATGCGGCGGGCCAGGGCGTAGGCGACCCGGCGGGAGCGCTGCCTGGTCTCCAGGTACAGCACCAGCCCGCCGACGGTGATCAGGCCGGTGAGCACCCCGAGGGTCGCCAGGAAGCCGAAGGTCCACGACACCGCCAGGAAGCTGGTCACGTCCAGCACCTGGCGCGCGTCGACCGCCAGGCCGCCGAGCGGGACGCGGGCGGCCTCCAGGCGGGCCGCCAGCGCCTCGGCGCTGCCGTGGGCCCACAGGCGCGTCTCCGGGGACGCGTCGATCGCCGCGACCGCGGCGCGGTCCAGCACCACCGGCGGGTTGGCGCGCATGCCGGGGAAGGCGCGCACCCGCGCCACCACCCGCGCCTGCAGGGTGGCGTAGGTGCCGCCCTGCTGCACGAACAGCTGCAGCGGGAAGCGGTCGGGCAGGGCGTGGCCGACCACTACCACCGGCACGGTCCCGCCGGCGCTGGGAGGCGCCAGCTCGCGCAGCAGCGCGGGCAGCGGCGCCGACGCCAGCGAGCGGTCCCAGAACGCGCCCCGGGCGAAGGTCGACGGGTCGATGGCGAGCACGTCGACCGGGCTGCCGGCCACCTGCGCCAGGTCGTAGCGCCACACCACCGTGCCCGGCAGGCCGGCGGGGACGCGGGCGTCGCGCCCCAGCAGCTGGATGGACACGTCGCTGCCGACGAAGGTGCGGGCCTTGGCGTCCAGGGTCGCCCGCACCGACAGGGTCAGGGTGGCGGCGTACACCAGCACCCCGATGGACAGGGCGGCGGCGCCGCACAGCACCAGGGCGAGCCGGGCGCCGTGGCCGAGGCGCCTGGCGGCCAGCCACAGCGCGTGCGGCCAGGCCGCCCCGGCGGTGCGCAGCCTCGGCATGGCGGCGCCGAGCAGGCGCACCGCCAGCGCCACCGCGCCGGCCAGGAACAGCAGCGGGAAGGCCAGCAGCTCCAGGTCGATGCGGGGCGGCTGGTTGCCGGTGGCGACCGGCGGCCCGGAGGAGACCAGCCGCCGGTAGGCGACCGCCGCCAGGGCCAGCAGCGCCAGCTCCCACG
>DASQWY010000263.1:0-18572 GCA_035640005.1 Actinomycetes bacterium | reverse complement strand
CGCTCCGCGGGAGCCCAGATCGCCCGGATGATGTCGATCGCCTCGCTCAGCGCCGCGACCGCGCCGCCCTTCGAGCGGTTCGGACCGCCCATGGCCTCGATCGCGTCCCAGAAGGCGCCGGCGCCGAGCCCGACCTCGAAGCGGCCGCCGCTGAGCACGTCGATCGAGGCGGCGGCCTTGGCCAGCATGGCCGGGGGCCGCAGCGGCAGGTTGCTCACGTCGGGGAACAGCCGGATCCGGCTGGTGCGGGCCGCCAGGTTCGCCAGCAGCGCCCAGGTGTCCAGGTAGCGCCACTGGTAGGGGTGGTCCTGGATGCCGACCAGGTCCAGCCCCTCCCGCTCGGCCAGGGCGACCAGCTCGAACAGGCGCTCTACCCCCTCCGCGACGGGCTCGGGGAAGAAGCCGAACTCGACCGGTCTGCCGTAGTCCACCGCCGTCACCTCCCAACCCGGCATCATGCCAGTCGTCGCCGGCGCGGCGGTCGTGGGATGCTGGCGCCCATGCCGGACCTGACGCCCGACGAGCTGCTCGCCACCACCCGCAGCGTCCGCAAACGGCTGGACCTCGACCGGCCGGTCGAGCGGGAGGTGCTGGAGGAGTGCCTGCGCCTGGCGCAGCAGGCGCCGACCTCCGGCTACGCGCAGAACTGGCACTTCGTGGTGGTGACCGACGCCGGCACCCGCGCCGCCCTCGGTGAGCTGTGGCGCGGCGTCGCCATCCCCTACGTGGAGCGCCGCGCGGCCGCCGCCGCCGACCCGCGCCTGGCGAAGATGCTGGACGCCGTCCGCCACCTGGCCGAGCACATCCACCAGGTGCCGGTGCACGTCATCCCCTGCGTGGAGGGCAGGACCGAGCACGCGCCGGTGGTGGCGCAGGCGTCGCGCTGGGCGTCGATCATCCCGGCGGCGTGGAGCTTCATGCTGGCCGCCCGCGCCCGCGGGCTCGGCACCGTGTGGACCACCTTCCACCTGCGGCACGAGCGCGAGGCGGCCGAGCTGCTCGGCATCCCCTACGACCGGGTGATGCAGGCCGCGCTGATCCCGGTCGCCTACACCATCGGCACCAGCTTCCGGCCGGCCGCGCGCCGGCCGCTCGACACGATCGTCCACTGGGACGGCTGGTAGGCGGCCGGCGGGGGGCGCGGTCAGCCGGCGGCCGGCGCCAGCTCCCGGACCACCCGGCGCACGTCCGCGCCGGTCGGCAGCAGCGCCAGCACCGGCGTGGTGACGCCCGCCTCCACGTAGCGGCGCACCTGCTCGCGGCAGCGCGCCGCCGGGCCCTGCACCACCAGCTCGTCGACCACCTCGTCGGGGATGGCCGCCAGCGCCGCCCGGCGGTCCCCCGCCGCCCACGCCTCCCACATCGGCGCCAGCCGCTCGCCGCGGCCCAGCCACTCGTGGAACGCCCGGTACACCGGCACGGTGAGGTAGCCGGCGATCGCCCGGCGCGCCACCGCGCGCGCCGCCTCGGCGTCATCGCCGGCCGCCACGAAGATCCGCGCCACCACCTGCTTGCCCTCCCCGCCCTGGCGCACGTGCGGCACCACCGTGCCGACGTCGCCGGGGGCGAGCCAGTTGAGGATCGCGCCGTCGCTCTCCCGCCCCGCCAGCCGCAGCATCGCGGGGCGCAGCGCGGCGATCAGCAGCGCCGGCGGCCGCTCCGGCGGCAGCTGCAGCCGGAAGCCGTCCACCGCGAAGGTCTGGTAGCGCTGGCTGACCCGCTCGCCCGCGAGCGCCGCCCGCAGGAAGCGCGCCAGGTCGCGGACGCGCTGGTACGGCCGGTCGAACTGGCCGCCGTTCCAGCGCTCCACGATCGCCTCGGTGGAGGTGCCGATGCCGAGGGTGAAGCGGCCGGGGGCGGCCGCCGCCAGGGTGGCGGCGCACTGCGCCAGGGTCGCCGGGCCGCGGGTGTAGGCGGGCACGATGGCGGTGCCGAGCCGCAGGCTGGGCGCCCACACGCTGGCCAGCGCCAGCGGCGTGAAGGCGTCGGCGCCGCCGGACTCCGACGACCACACGTCGGTGTAGCCCAGGTCGGGCAGCTCGGCGACCAGGTCGCGCTGCTCCGGAAGGGGCAGCCCGTCGAACGGGATCGTGATGCCGTAAGGTTCCATGGGGATGAACCTACCTGGAGCGGTCACCGTCGTCACTGGCGGCGCCAGCGGGATCGGGCGGGCGCTGGCGCTGCGGTTCGCGCGGGAGGGCGCCCGGGCGGTGGTGGTCGCCGACCTCGATGAGCCGGGCGCCCACCGGGTCGCCAGGGAGCTGCGCTGCGCGACCCCGCTCGGGGTCGGCCTGGACGTGACCGACGGGGCGGCGGTGGCGGCGCTGGTGGACCGGGTGGAGGGCCAGATCGGCCCGGTGGACCTGTGGTGCTCCAACGCCGGGGTGGCGCTCGGGCGGGACCTCGGCGGCGACCGGGACTGGCGGCGGTCGTTCGAGGTCCACGTGATGGCGAACGTGCACCTGGGCCGCTCGCTGCTGCCGCGCATGGCGGCCAGGGGCCGAGGCCACCTGCTGATCACCGCGTCGGCCGCCGGGCTGCTCACCAACATGGACGCCGCCGCCTACAGCGTCACCAAGCACGGCTCGGTGGCGCTCGCCGAGTGGCTGGCGATCCGCTACGGCGACCAGGGGGTGGTGGTCTCCTGCCTGTGCCCGCAGGGGGTGGCCACGCCGATGCTGCGGCAGGAGGGCGCCGGCCGGGCGGTGCTGGCGGCCGGGGCGGTGCTGGACCCGGAGGAGGTGGCCGGCGTGGTGGTGGAGGCGCTGGCCGACGGCCGCTTCCTGGTGCTGCCGCACCCGGAGGTGGCCGAGTTCGAGCGCCGCCGGACCGCCGACCGGGACCGCTGGCTGGCCGGCATGCGCCGGGTGCGGGCGCGGCTGCGCGCGCCGGGCCCGCCCTGACGGCGGCTCAGGTCGAGGCGCCCAGCAGCTCGTCGACGGCGGCGGCGAACACCTCGGTGTGCAGGTCGACGTCGGCCTCGACGGTGGCCGGGCAGGTCAGCGCCATGTTGTGGAACGGGGTCAGCAGGATGCCCCGGTTGTGCAGGTACAGGTGCAGGTAGTCGTCCAGCCGCTGGTCGCCGGCGGCGGCGGACTCGCCGCCGCTGCGTGGCGCCGGGGCGGTGAAGCGGTACTCGGCGCGCGCGCCGAGCTGCACCACCGACCAGGGCAGCCGGCGGGCGGCCAGCACCCCGCCGACGCCCTCGGTGAAGCGCCCCGCCAGCGCCACCATCCGCCCGAACGCGGGCTCGGTGAGCACCTGCTCGAGGGTGGCGCGCATGGCCGCGACCGACAGCGCGTTGCCGGCGAGCGTGCCGCCGACCCCGCCGGTGTCCACCAGGTCGGCCTCCGGGTGGGCGCGGAGGCGGTCGGCCAGCTCGGCGGCGATGCCGTAGGCGCCGGCCGGGATGCCGCCGGCGATCGCCTTGCCGATGGTGACCAGGTCGGGCCGCAGGCCCCAGGCGCCGGTGCAGCCGCCCGGGCCGGCCGAGAAGGTGTGGGTCTCGTCGTTGACCAGCAGGGTGCCGTGCCGCGCGGTCAGCTCGCGGACGCCGTCCAGGTAGCCGGGCAGCGGCAGCACGATGCCGATGTTGGTCAGCGCCGGCTCCATCAGCACGCAGGCGACGTCGCCGTGGGCGAGCTCGCGGTCGAGCGCGTCCAGGTCGTTGAACTCGACCACCCGGGTGGTGACGGTCGGGTCGACCGGGGCGCCGACGTTGCCGTCTCGGGCCACCGGCCCGTGCGGGCCGAGCACCACGAAGGTCTCGTCGACGCTGCCGTGGTAGCACCAGCTGAACACCAGGATGCGGGGCCGGCCGGTGAGCAGCCGCGCCAGCCGGATCGCCCAGCGGTTGGCGTCGGTGGCGGTGAGGGTGAAGCTCCACAGGGGTACGCCGAAGCGGCGGGCGAGCTCGGCGCCGACCCAGGCGGCGTCCTCGGTCGGCAGCATGGCGGTGGCGCCGCCGGCCTGGCCGTAGCGCCGCTGCACGGCCCGCACCGTCGCCGGCGGCGAGTGGCCGGCCATGGCGCCGCTGTCGCCCAGGCAGAAGTCGACGTACCGGTGGCCGTCGAGGTCGGTGACATGGGCGCCGCCCGCCTCGGCCAGGTACACCGGGAAGCCGCCGGCGGCCTTGTTCATCCAGGTCATCGGCACGCCGCCGAGCAGGCTGGCGGCGGCCGCCCGGAAGGCGGCGTGGCTGCGCGGGTGGCGCCGCCGGTAGCGGTCGCGTTCGCGCGCCAGCAGCGCGTCCAGGCGGGCACGGTCGATCACGGCCACGGCGCTGACCTCTGCATGCGCACATTCCACCACATGAGGTGAGCTCCGAAGGATCACCCGAGTTGACGGTTCCGGCGGCGCGGGCAGATGCTCTTGCGTTGTCGGCCGGCCGGCGGGACGGGCGCCGCTGGCCGGGGGGAGAGGCGGGGGCGCATGGGCGACACGCTTGGCTTGGCGCCGGCGGCCGCCTTCACGGTCCCATGAGCTGGCGCTGGTCGGCCGCCAGCTGGCTGATGCTCGGCGGTGCCGCCTTCTTCGCGGTCGCCGTCGGCTACGTGTGGCGGCGGCGCGGCGACGCGCTGGCGGTCAGCCTGCTGGTCATGCTGGTGGCGGCGATGGAGTGGAGCGTCGCCTACGCGCTGGAGCTGAGCGCCGGCGAGCAGTCCGGCCGGCAGCTGTGGGGCGACCTGAAGTACCTGGGCATCTGCCTGCTGGTGCCGGCGTGGCTGGCGTTCGTGTTCCACTACACCGGCAGGGCCCGGTGGCCGGGCCGGCTGCTGGCGGCGCTGCTGGCGGTCGAGCCGCTGGTGGTGCTGGTGCTGCTGGCCAACGGCGCCACCCACGACCTGGTCCGCTTCTACAAGCCGGGCGCCGGGCCGGTGGCCGAGGCGGGCCCGGTGTTCTGGGTGCACCTGGTCTACACCGACGTGCTGCTGTGGGCCGGCACGGCCGTGCTGGTGCTGTCGTCGGCGCGGCTGTCGCGGCTGTACCGGCGGCAGAGCGTGGTGGTGTTCGTCTCGGTGCTGCTGCCCTGGGCCGCCAACCTGCTGTTCAACCTGCGGGTGGGGCCGTTCGGACGGGTCGACCTGAGCCCGTTCGCCTTCACCGTGACCGCGGGCGTGCTGGTCTTCGGCGTGTTCCGCTTCGGCCTGCTCGACCAGCGCCCGCTGGCGCGCAGCCAGATCTTCGAGATCATCGGCGACCCGGTGCTGGTGCTGGACCCCTACGGCCGGGTGATCGACAGCAACCCGGCGGCCGAGCGCCTGGTCGGGCGGCGCGGCGCCGCCGCCGTCGGCCGGCAGGTAACCAGCCTGCTGCCCGCCCTCGGCCGTCGCGCCGCCGGGCAGGCGACCGCCAGCGAGCTCACCGTCGCCGGCCGCACCTACGACCTGGCGATCTTCCCCCTTCCGGGGCGGCCGGGGCGGCGCGGCGGGCAGCTGCTGGTCGCCCGCGACGTCAGCGACCGCCGCCAGGCGGTGCAGGCGCTGCGCGCCGCGCTCGACCGGGGGCGGGTCGCCACCGAGCGGCTGGAGCTGGCACTCCAGCGAGAGCAGGCGGCCGCCGAGCACCTGCGCGAGCTCGACGAGCTGAAGACCTCGTTCATGCAGGCGGTCTCCCACGACCTGCGCACCCCGCTGGCCTCGGTGCTGGGGATCGCGCTGACCCTGGAGCGCAGCCACCGGGAGCTGCCCGCGGCCGACGTGGAGGACCTGCTCGGCCGGCTGACCGTCAACGCCCGCCGGCTCGACCGGATCCTCAACGGCCTGCTCGACCTGGACCGGCTGGCCAGGGGGATCGTGGAGCCGCGGCGGGAGCGGGTCGACCTGGGCGAGCTGGTGGCGGCGGTGGTCGACCAGGCCCGCGCCGACCTGGTCGGCGACCACCCGGTGCAGGTGGACCTGGCGCCGCTGAAGATCGCCGTCGACGCCGCCAAGGTCGAGCGGATCGTGGAGAACCTACTGGTCAACGCGGGCCGGCACACCCCGCCGGGCACGCCGATCTGGGTCAGGGTCGAGCGCGACGAGCGGGGGGCGCTGCTGACCGTCGCCGACGCCGGGCCCGGCGTGCCCGCCGAGCAGCGCGAGCACATCTTCCAGCCGTTCCACCGCCTGCCCGGCGACGGCACCCACGCGCCCGGCTCCGGCGTCGGCCTGGCGCTGGTGGCGCAGTTCGCCGGCCTGCACGGCGGGCGCGCCTGGGTCGAGCCGCGCGCCGGCGGCGGCGCCTGCTTCCGGGTGCTGCTGCCCGACAGCCCCGACGCGGCCTCGCCGGCCGAACCGGTCGGCAGCGCCAGCCGCTGAGGCACGCGCCGGGAACTCCCGCTATCGTCCTGGCGTGAGCAGCGCCCAGCCACCGCGGCGCCGGGTCGCCGCCCTCGCCGCCATCCTGGCGCTGGCGTCGGTCGCGGCCTGCAGCCGCTCGGGCGCCGGCGCGCCGCCGGCCACCACCGCCGCGGCCGCGCCCGCCCGGCCCGCTCCCGGCACCGCCGCCCCGCCCGCGCCCACCACCACGGCGGCGCCGCCCCGGCCGCTGCCGGCCCGGTTCGCGGGCGGCGTGACGCCGCTGCCCGCCGCGCTGGCCGCCAGCATGCGCGGCAGCACCTGGCAGCCCGGCTGCCCGGTCCCGCTGGGCGACCTGCGGCTGCTGACGCTGCGCTACTGGGGGTTCGACGGGCGGGTCCACCAGGGCCCGCTGGTGGTCAACGCCGCCGCGGCCGAGCCGCTGGTGTCGGTGTTCCGGCGGCTGTTCCAGGCGCGCTTCCCGATCGACCGGCTGCACCTGGCGGTCCAGTACGTCCCCGGCCACGACGACCCCAACGACGCGCGCGACTACACCGCCGGCTTCAACTGCCGGCCGGTGGTGTCGGCGCGCGGGCCGGTGGCCACCTGGTCGCAGCACGCCTGGGGCCTGGCGGTCGACGTCAACCCGATCGAGAACCCGGCGGTGACCTCCGCCGGGTACGTGCGCAACAACCACGCCCGGGCCTACCGGGACCGCTCCCTGCGGCGACCCGGCATGATCCGCCCGGGGGACGTGGTGGTCAGGGCGTTCGCCGGCATCGGCTGGAGGTGGGGCGGGTACTGGAGCGGCGACAAGGACTACATGCACTTCTCGGCGAACGGCCGCTAGCGGACCGGCGGCCTTGACGAAAGGGGACCGCGTGGCAGCGACCTCGGGCACCGCACCGTTCGCGATTACCGGCGCGCGGGTCATCCCCGTCGAGGGCGCGCCGTTCGAGGACGGCGTGGTCCTGGTGGAGGACGGCACCATCCGGGCGCTCGGTGCCGGCGTGCGCGTGCCCGAGGGGGTCCAGCGGGTGGACGCCGGTGGCAAGGTGGTGCTGCCCGGGCTGGTCGACGCGCACGTGCACCTGGGCGTGCACGAGGAGGGCGAGGGCTGGGCCGGGCAGGACGCCAACGAGATGACCAGCCCGGTCACCGCGCACGTGCGCGCGCTGGACGCGGTCAACCCGGCCGACCTCGGCTTCCAGGACGCGGTCGCCGGCGGCGTGCTGACCGTCAACGTCCAGCCGGGGTCGGGCAACCCGATCGGCGGCCAGACGGTGGCGGTCCGCTGCGCCGGCCGCACGGTCGACGAGATGGTGCTGCGCTCCCCCAGCGGGGTGAAGTCGGCGCTGGGCGAGAACCCCAAGCGGGTGTTCGGCGACCGCAAGGAGCTGCCCTCCACCCGGCTCGGCACCGCCGCGGTGATCCGCGACGCCTTCGTCAAGACCGCCAACTACCTGGCCAAGCTGGAGCGCGCCGAGGCCAACGGTGGTGGCGGGGAGCCGGTCGAGCGCGACCTGCGCTGGGAGGCGCTGGGGATGGTGCTGCGCCGGGAGATCCCCTGGCGCCAGCACTGCCACCGCGCCGACGACATCGCCACCGCCCTGCGCCTGGCCGACGAGTTCGGCTACCGGCTGGTGATCGACCACGGCACCGAGGCGGCGCTGCTGGCCGACCGCATCGCCGAGCGCGGCGTGCCGGTGCTGATCGGCCCGCTGCTGACCTCCCGGTCCAAGGTGGAGCTGCGGCAGCGTTCGCTCGCCAACCCGGCGCGGCTGGCGGCGGCCGGGGTCGAGCTGGGCATCATCACCGACCACCCGGTGGTGCCGATCCAGCTGCTGCACGTGCAGGCGGCCCTGGCCGTCAAGGAGGGGCTGGACCCGGCGACCGCGCTGCGCGCCGTGACCGTCGTCCCCGCCCGGGTGATGGGCGTCGACGACCGGGTCGGCTCGCTGGCGCCGGGCAAGGCGGCCACCTTGTGCGTGTGGTCCGGCGACCCGCTGGACGTGCGCTCCCGGGTGGAGGCTGCCTGGATCGACGGCCGGCCCGTGCCCCTGCCGGAGGGTGTCAGCCCCCCCTCGCCGGCTGGAAGCTGACCGGCAGGCTGGCAAGGCCGCGCAGCGTGACCGTGTCGCGCAGCACCGGCGGGCGCGGGCCGAGCCGCAGGTCCGGCAGGCGCGCCAGCAGCGCGGGGATGGCGGTGCGGGCCTCCATGCGGGCCAGCGGCGCCCCCAGGCAGAAGTGGATGCCGCCGCCGAAGGCGAGGTGCCGGTTGGGCGAGCGGGACAGGTCGAGCCGGTCGGGGTCGGGGAACTGGGCGGGGTCGCGGTTGGCCGCGCCCAGCACCGCCACCATGCTCTCTCCGGCGCGGATGCGCTGGCCGCCGACGTCCAGGTCGACCAGCGCGTGCCTGCTGGTGAACTGCACCGGGCTGTCGTAGCGCAGCAGCTCCTCGACGGCGCTGCCGGCCAGCGACGGCTCGGCCTGCAGCCGGGCCCGCTCCCCCGGGTGGCGGAGCAGCGCCAGGGTGCCGTTGGCGATCAGGTTGACGGTGGTCTCGTGCCCGGCGACCAGCAGCAGCACGCACATCGACACCAGCTCCGCCGGGCTGAGCTGGTGGCCCTGGTCCTCGGCCTCGACCAGCGCGGACAGCAGGTCGCCGGTGGGGTGGGCGCGCCGGTCGGCGATCAGCTCCTCCAGGTAGCCGCGCAGCGCGTTGCGGGCCCGCAGGGCCGCCTCCAGCGCGTCGTCGGTCACCAGCGGGTCCAGCAGGTGGACCAGCCCGCGCGACCAGGCCCGGAAGCGGTCCCGGTCGGCCTCTGGCACGCCGAACAGCTCGCAGATGACGGTGACCGGCAGCGGGTAGGCGAGGTCCTCGACCACGTCCATCTCGCCGGCGCCGGCGACCCGGTCCAGCAGCCCGGCGACGATCGCCTCCACCCGCGGTCGCAGCCGCTCCACCGCGGCGGGCGTGAACGCCTTGTTGACCAGCGTCCGCAGCCGCGTGTGGTCGGGCGGGTCGACGAACAGCATCGACGGCGCGGCCTCCTCGGCCGCCAGCAGCTCGTCCACGTCGGCCGAGGAGCGCAGCAGCTCGACCCGCTCGGAGCGGCGCGGGTCGCGGCTGACGTGCGGGTCGCGCAGCACCGCCAGCACGTCGGCGTGGCGGGTCAGCACCCAGAAGCCGAGGGCGCTGCGGTGGACCGGGTCCTCGGCCCGCAGCCGGTGGTACAGCGGATAGGGGTCCTCGTGGACGCCCGGCAGGTACGGGTTGAACTCGAGCGTGTCGCTGGTGGACATCGGCGGCCTCGCCTCCTCGGTCCGGTGCCGCCAGCTTGCGCCCGTTTCGCCCCGGCCGGCCACTCCCCCCCGCTACCCGCCGGGCGACGGCAGGCACTCCCGCGGCAGCTCGAACCAGCGCAGCGCCTCGAAGTCCTCGGACAGGGCGCCGGCGAGCCGGCCGTCGGGGCCGTCGGGCGCCGGTTCCGGCAGCGACGCGAACAGCGCGCGGGCCTCCTCCAGGTAGCCGACGAGCGCGATCTCCGGCGCCCGCGCGGCCGGCGCGTGGTAGCGGAGCGCGCCGTCGGCGCCATAGCGCAGGTCGTGCAGGCGCAGCGGCGGCTCCACCAGCCCGCGCCGGTGCCGCCACAGCCCGGTCGCCGGGTCGAACCGGTAGTCGGGCAGCAGCTTCCAGCCGTGGTCGGCGACCAGGTTGACGGCGGCCAGCAGGTACTCCACCACCGTCTCGGAGATGAAGTAGTTGAAGTTGACCCGCACCCAGCCGGGCTTGATGCCCTCGCAGCCGCGGGCGATCTCCCGCTCGAAGCGGTGCGACCGCTCGATGTCGATGCCGAGCAGGCGGTGCCCGTACGGCCCGGCGCACGAGCAGCCGCCCCGCGACTGGATGCCGAACAGGTCGTTGAGCAGCGCCACCACGAAGTTGTGGTGCAGGTACCTGCCGCCGTGGCGGACCACGAAGGAGACGATCGACAGCCGCTCGGCGTGGACGTTGCCGAGCAGGCCGATGTTCGGGTTGGCGCCCCAGGAGGCGATCGCGCGGCGGATGAACGACGCCTCCCGCTCGCGGATCGCCTCCACGCCGACGGCCTCCTTCAGCTGGAAGACCAGGCCGGCGCGGATCGCCTCCACGATCGCGGGGGTGCCGCCCTCCTCCCGCTGCACCGGGTCGTCCAGGTAGCGGTGCTCCTCCGGGTTGACGTAGGCGACCGTGCCGCCGCCGGGCACCGTCGGCACCCGGTTGCGCACCAGCTCGCGGCGGACGGCCAGCACCCCGGGGGTGCCCGGCCCGCCGATGAACTTGTGGGGCGACAGGAACACCGCGTCCAGGTAGGCCAGCTCAGCGTCGGGCCCGCCGTCGCGGCAGCGCATCTCGATCTTCACGTACGGCCCGGCGGCGGCGAAGTCCCAGAACGACAAGGCGCCGTAGCGGTGCAGCAGGGTGGCGATCCGGCGGGTGTCCGAGACGATCCCGGTCACGTTGGAGGCGGCCGAGAAGCTGCCGATCAGCAGCCGGCCGCCGGCGCGGGCGGCCAGCTCCGCCTCCAGCCGGGCCAGGTCGATGTGCCCGTCGGCGTCCTCGGGGATGCGCACCACCTCGGCGATCGACTCGCGCCACGGCAGCTCGTTGGAGTGGTGCTCGAACGGGCCGGTGAACGCCACCGGCCGCTGCTCCGGCGGGATCCGCGCGGCCAGCCCGTAGCGCTCGTCCAGGTCGGCGGGGAGGCGCAGGTTGAGGATGCCGATCAGCTTGTCGATCGCGCCGGTGCTGCCGGAGCCGCAGAACAGCACCACGGTGTCGTCGTCGCCGCCGATGGCGTCGCGGATGATGCGGCGGGCGTCCTCCCGCAGCCGGGTCGTCTGCAGGCCGGTGCCGGAGCTCTCGGTGTGGGTGTTGGCGTAGCGCGGCAGCACCTCGTCGCGGATGAAGTCCTCGATGAAGCCCAGCGCCCGCCCGGAGGCGGTGTAGTCGGCGTAGGTGATGCGGCGCGGGCCGTACGGCGTGTCCATCACCTGGTCGTCGCCGAGCACCGAGGAGCGGATCCGCTCGATCAGGGCGGTGGTGTCCGGAGCCATGGCGCCTCCGAGTCGCGGTCGTGGGACACCACCATGCGGTCGGCAGCGCCGGCGGCGCAACGGCACAATGCCGGGCATGACCGAGCAGGACCCCATCCGCGTCGGCGGGCGGCACCCGTTCACCACCCCGCCGGAGCGCCGCGACCCCGCCCGCCGCCTGCGTGGGCGGCTGCTGGCGCCGGTCACCGTCTGGACCGCCGGCCACCCGCCCGCCACCGCCGGCCTGACGGTGTCGTCGCTGCTGGTCGCCGAGGGACGGCCGCCGCGCCTGCTCGGCCTGATCGACGCGACCTCGGCGTTCTACGAGGCCATGCGCGAGACCGGCGCGTTCGTGGTGCACCTGCTGGCGGCCGGCGACCGGGCCCTGGCCGAGCGGTTCGCCGAGCGCCGGCCGCCGGTCCGCGGCGCCTTCGACGGCCTGCCGGTGGCGCCGTCGCCGTTCGGCCCGGTGCTCGGCGGCGGCCGCCCGCGGGCGGCGTGCCGGCTGGCCGGCTCCACCCCGACCGGCGACGCCGAGCTGGTCGAGGGGATCGTCGAGCAGTTGGAGCTGGCCGACCTGGAGGACCCGCTGGCCTGGCTGCACGGCGCCTACCGGTCGCTGCGGGACCCCGGGGACGGCCCGTGACGCCCGCCGCCACGCCGCGGGCGGAGCTGCGCCTGGCGGAGCTGGTGGCGGCGATGTCGCTGGCCACCGACATCACCCTCGGCCAGCCGATGGAGGACGGGCTGGCCGTGTGCCTGCTCGCCACCCGGCTGGCGGAGGTGCTGGGGCTGCCCGAGGACGAGCTGGTGGAGGTGTACTACTGCGCGCTGCTGCGCCACATCGGCTGCACCGCCGACATGCACGTGCTGGCCGCCGCGGTCGGCGACGACGTGAGCATGCGCAACGCCTTCGTCACCGTCGACCTGGGCCGGCCGGTGGAGATGTTCGCCGCCATGATGCGGCACGTCGGGCGGACCTACCCGCTGCTGGAGCGGCCGGTGGCGGTCGTTCGCGTGATGGCCGCCGCCGGGAGGTACCGGGCGACCGGCGACGTCCAGTGCGAGGTCGCCGAGATGCTCGCCAGGCGCCTGGGGTTCCCCCAGCGCGTCCAGCGGCACATCAGCGGCGTGCTGGAGCGCTGGGACGGCAAGGGCTGGCCGGGCAACGCCAGGGGCGAGGAGATCAGCCTGGCCGCCCGGGTGGTCGGCACCGCCGACCTGGCGGCCGTCTGCCACCGCCTGGAGGGGCCGGACGCCGCCCTGGAGGTCCTGCGGCGCCGTTCCGGCACGGCCTTCGACCCGGCGGTGGTGGCGGCGTTCACCGCCAGGCAGGCCGAGCTGTTCTCGACCCTGGAGGTCGACTCCCCCTGGGACCGGGTGCTGGAGGCCGAGCCGGGCGCGCGTCCGCTGCTGTCGGGGCGGCGGCTGGACGAGGCGCTGCGGGCCGTGGGCGACTTCGCCGACCTCAAGTCCCCGTACACCGTTGGGCACTCCGGCGGCGTCGCCCAGCTGGCCGCCCGCGCCGCCCAGCGGTGCGGCCTGCCCGGCCAGGACGTGGGCGCCGTGCGCCGGGCGGGCTGGGTGCACGACATCGGCCGGGTCGGGGTGTCCTCGGGGATCTGGGACAAGCGGGGCCCGCTCACGCGGCTGGAGTGGGAGCAGGTCCGCCTGCACGCCTACCACGCCGACCGGATCCTGGCGCGCCAGGGCTACCTGGAGTCGATCGGCCGCATTGCCTCGCTGCACCACGAGCGCCTGGACGGCTCCGGCTACTTCCGGGGGGCGCCGGGTGCGCAGCAGCCGCCGGTGGCGCGGGTGCTGGCAGCGGCCGACGCCTACCACGCGATGACCGAGCCGCGCCCGCACCGGCCGGCGCTGCCGCCCGAGCGGGCAGCGGCCGAGCTGCGCGCCGAGGTGAAGGCCGGCAGGCTCGACGCGGAGGCGACGCGCGGGGTGCTGGAGGCCGCCGGGATGCCGGTGGGCCGCCGGCCCGAGCAGGTCGCCGGGCTCACCGCCCGCGAGATCGAGGTGCTGCGGCTGCTGGCGCGCGGCCAGTCGATCAGGGACATCGCCGGCACGCTGCAGATCGCTCCGAAGACGGCCGACGCCCACATCCAGCACATCTACACCAAGGCCGGCGTCTCCAGCCGCGCCGCGGCGACCCTGTTCGCCATGCAGCATGACCTGGTCGGCTCGGAGGGGCTGGCGCCCTAGCGCCAAGATCGGGGCACCATGACGACCGGTTGGGGCGGCCGGGCTCTTGGGGGGGTTCGGGGGGGAGCGAGCTCCCCCCCGAATGAACCGGGCTCCGGCTGCCCCATTGGCGCCGAAACATTGGGAGATCTCCCGATGGAGCGGGCCGCCGCTTCCGTCATCGTCCAGTGGCACTCGGCGGCAGGCAACGGCGCGGTCCGTGATCGGCGGGGCGTGCCGGGGGGGCGGCCGGGTGGGGCCGGACCCAAGCGGGCCGGCCCCACCCGAGCTTGTCAGGGTCAGGAACCGGCGCCGATCGCCGACGGCGCGACCGGCGCCTCGTCGCGCCAGCTGCGCCACAGCGCCGCGTAGGCGCCGCCGGCCGCCACCAGCTGCTCGTGCGTGCCCAGCTCGGTGACGCGGCCGTCCTCGACGACCGCGACCCGGTCGGCGTCGTGCGCGGTGTGCAGCCGGTGGGCGATCGCCACCACCGTGCGGCCGGCGAGCACCGCCGACAGCGACCGCTCCAGGTGCCGCGCGGCGCGCGGGTCCAGCAGCGAGGTCGCCTCGTCCAGCACCAGGGTGTGCGGGTCGGCCAGGACCAGCCGCGCGAGCGCGACCTGCTGCGCCTGCGCCGGCGACAGCGCCTGCCCGCCGGCGCCGACCCTGGTGTCGAGCCCCTTCGGCAGCGCCGCCACCCAGGCGAGCGCGTCGACGGCGCGGAGCGCCGCGCGCAGGGTGGCGTCGTCGGCGCCGGGCCGCGCCAGCAGCAGGTTGTCCCGCAGGCTGCCGGCGAACACGTGCTGCTCCTGGGTGACCAGCAGCACGTGCCCGCGCAGCTGGTCCAGCGGCAGCTCGACCAGCCCGACGCCGCCGACGGTCACCGAGCCGGTGCGCGGCGCGTCGACGCCGGCGAGCAGCCGGCCGAGGGTCGACTTGCCGGCGCCGCTCGGCCCGACGACCGCCAGCCGCTCCCCCGGGCGCACGTCCAGGCCGACGCCGTGCAGCACGTCGCGGCCGGCGGTGTAGGCGAAGCGGACGTCGCCGGCGACCAGCCGCTCGCCGGCCGGCCGCCGCCCGGTCGGCTCGCGGTCGGCGGGCACGTGCTCGATGCCGAGCAGGCGCGCCAGCGAGGTCGCGCCGACCTGCAGGTGGTCCAGCCACGACAGCACGCTGTCGAGCGGGTCGACCAGCTGGCGCATGTACAGGGCGACCGCGGTGACCTGGCCGAGGCTGGCCAGCCCGTGCGCGTGCAGCAGGCCGCCGACCAGCACCGCGGTGGTCACCGGCAGCACGTAGGCGCTCTCCACCGCCGGGAACCACACGGTGCGCAGCCCCAGCGTGTACCGCTCGGCCCGGTACTGCTCGCGGATGTCGTCATCGGTGCGGCCGATCCGCCGCCGCTGCAGCCGCAGCGCGTCGATGGTGCGGCCGCCCTCCACCGTCTCGGCGATGCCACCGACCAGCCGCGACCACGCCGCCAGCTCGCGCAGGTAGCCGGGGCGCGCGCGGGCCAGGTACCAGCGGGTGGAGACCCACAGCAGCGGCACCACCACCAGGCACGACGGCAGCGCCACCCGCGGCGCGACCGCCACCGCCGCGGCCACCGTGAGGGTGGTGGTCACCGCCGCGATCAGCGTCTCGGGCACGGCGAAGCGCACCACCTCGGCGACCTCGTCGACGTCGCGGGTGGAGCGGGTGAGCAGGTCGCCGGTGCCAGCCCGCTCGACGGTGCCGAGCGGCAGCGCCAGCACCCCGTCCAGGAACCGCTCGCGCAGCTCGGCGAGCACCCGCTCGCCGAGGGCGTAGGACGCCAGCCGGGCGGTGCGCACCAGCGCCACCTGGGCGAGCAGCGCCAGCAGCACGGCCAGCGCGATCCGCTCGACGTGCCCTGTCGTCGTGCCGCGGCGCACCGACTCGACCAGCGCGCCGAGCAGCGCCGGGCCGGCGAGCCCGGCCAGCGCGGCCGCCGCGTGCAGCCCGACCGCGACCGCCAGCGGCAGGGTCACTTGGCCGGCGATCTCCCGTGCGCGCTGGCGCACCTGCGCCCGCGTGGCGACCGGCAGCGCGCTCATGACGCCTCCCCCCTGATGACCACCGCGCGGTAGCGCGGCTCGCCGCGCAGCAGCTGGCGGTGGCTGCCCTCGGCGACGACCCGGCCGCCGGCCACCAGCGCGACCGTGTCGGCGTGGTCCAGCAGCAGCGGGCTGGTGGTGCAGACCACGGTCGCTCGGCCGCGGCGCAGCGCCCGCAACCGCTCGCCGACGCGCGCCTCGGTGTGGGCGTCGACCGCGCTGGTCGGCTCGACCAGCACCAGGATCTCCGGGTCGGCGACCAGCGCCCGTGCCAGCCCGAGCCGCTGGCGCTGCCCGCCGGAGAAGGAGCGGCCGCGCTCCTCCACCTCGGTCGCCAGCCCGTCGGGCAGCGCCTCCAGCACGTCCTCGGCGGAGGCGGTGTGGATCGCGGCCAGCAGCCGGCCGGCGGGCGCCGCGCCGGTCGGGTCGAGCTCGCCGGCGAGCCGCCCGGTGAACAGCCGCGGGTCGTGCTCGCTGACCAGCACCCGCCGGCGGACGACCTCCAGCGGCAGGTCCCGCAGGGGGACGCCGCCGAGGGTAACCGCATCGCCGGCGTCGGCGCCGTCGGCGCCGGGGTCGGCGAAGCGGCCGAGCCGGTCGGCGATCGCGGCGGCCTCCTCGGGCACGCCGGCGACCACCGCGGTCAGCCGGCCGGGGCGGACCACCAGGCCGCTCGGCCCGTCGACCAGCACCGACCCGGGCGGCGGCTCGGCCGCGGTCCCCCCGGACGGCAGCTCGGGCTCCAGCGACAGCACCCGCACGGCCCGGCGGGCCGCCACCAGCGCGCGGGTGAACTTGTCGGCGGCCTCGGTCACCGTGCGGACCGGCAGCAGCAGGAAGGCCGCGTAGCCGTAGAAGGCGACCAGCTCGCCCACGCTGATCCGCCCCGAGGTCACCAGCAGCGCGCCGAGGAAGGTGACCGCGACCACGAACACGCCCGGCAGCGCGACCTGCGCGGCGTCCAGCAGCGACTGCACCCTGGCGGCCGCCACCCCGGCGGCGCGGACCTCCTGGGAGGCGGCGGCGTAGCGGCGGGAGAACTCCTCCTCGCCGCCGACGCCGCGCAGCACCCGCAGGCCGCTGACCGTGTCGGCGCCGAGGGTGGTGAGCGCGCCGACCAGCTCGCGGTGCCGCGCCCGCCTGGCGTGCAGCGGCCGCAGCAGCGGGGCCAGCGCCCCCGACAGCAGCGGCACGCCGACCACCACCACCAGCCCCAGCGTCGGCGAGGTGCGCAGCATCAGCACCGCCACCACCACGAAGGAGACCAGCGCCCCGGTCAGCCGCGCGGTGATGTCCATGGCGGCGCCGACCCGCTCGGCGTCCTGGGAGCCGACCCCGACCAGCTCGCCGGTGGCGACCCGGCGCGCCAGCGAGCCGCCCAGGCGCACCGCCTGCCGCACCAGCAGTTGCTGCACCCGGTAGGTCGCCGTCAGCCAGCTGACCACCGCCACCCGGTGCCGCAGGATCCCGGCGGCCGCGCCGCCGACCCCGGCCGCGAAGATCAGGCCCGACCAGCGCAGCAGCGCGCCGGCGTCGCCGCCGGCGACGCCCTCGTCGATCGCCCGCCCGACCAGGGCCGGCAGGACCGCCTGGGCGCCCATCCACAGCACGCCGAAGCCCATGCCGGCCAGCAGCACGCCAAGCTGCCCGCGGGCGACCCACAGCAGCAGGCGGGTCGGCGACCGCAGGTCGGGCGTGCCAGGGTCGGCCAAGGGCAGGGTGCGCATGATCGTTCGACCGTACCGGCCCCGGCCCGCCCCGAAAACCGAGTTTCGGCTTCGCTGGCGGCGGCTCCGCCGGCAGCGGAAGCGCGCCCGCCAGGAGCACCCACGTGGCACGGTGGCGGCGGGTGCCGGAGCAACCATGGAGGCGGAGATGTCCAACCTCGTGCCGATGGTCGTCGAGCAGACCAGCCGCGGCGAGCGGTCGTTCGACCTGTACTCGCGGCTGCTGGCCGGCCGGATCGTGTTCCTCGGCAGCCAGGTCGACGACACCAGCGCCAACCTGATCATGGCGCAGCTGATCCACCTGGAGAGCGAGGACCCCGACAAGGACATCCAGCTCTACATCAACTCCCCCGGCGGGTCGGTCACCGCCCTGCTGGGCATCTACGACACCATGCAGTACGTCAAGCCGGACGTGGCCACCACCTGCCTCGGCTGGGCGGCCTCGGCGGCGGCGGTGGTGCTGGCCGCCGGGGCGCCGGGCAAGCGCCACGTGCTGCCCCACTCGACGGTGCTGCTGCACCAGCCGCACGGCGGCGCCCAGGGCCAGTCGGTCGACATCGACATCCAGGCGCGCGAGATCCTGCGGCAGCGGGCGCTGGTCAACGAGATCCTCGCCAGGCACACCGGGCAGCCGGTGGAGCGGATCGAGCGCGACACCGACCGGGACTTCATCCTGGACGCCGAGCGGGCGGTCGCCTACGGGCTGGCCGACGAGGTGCTCGCGCCCCGCACGGTGGTCCCCGAGCTGGGCGCGCTCACCGGCGCCCGCGGGTGAGGCCATGGCAGCGCACGCCCGCCGGCTGCCGGCGCTGACCGACGCGGAGTGCTCGTTCGTCGACCACTACCTCGCGCTGGTCGACCTGGTGGCGCGTGTCAACCCGGCCCGCAGCTCCGGCCACACCTACGCCAGCCTCCGCGCCGCGCAGGCGCTGGCGGGCGAGGCCAGGGCGCTGCTGCGCGCGGTCGAGCTGATGTGGGAGCGCGGCGAGCGCGAGATCCACGTGGGCACGCTGACCCGGGCGCTGCGCGCCCTGGACGGCGAGCGCCGCGCCGCGCGCGTCACCCTGCCGCCCTGAGCCTCTGCCGCAGCCTGACGGCGGCGGTGAGGCCGGACGGACCCGCCAGGCACCGACGGGTCGCGGGTAGCTGACCTAGCCGCCCAGCTCGGCGACGGCCCTGACGAGGGTGTCCTCGACGACGCGCTGCTCCGCCGCCGG
>DASQWY010000262.1:0-4922 GCA_035640005.1 Actinomycetes bacterium | reverse complement strand
CCGGCGGCAATCCAGCAACCGCCCTGCTGCTGCTCTACAGCCGGGAACGCACCGCCCTCAACCGTCGCTACTTCAACCACCGCGTGTGGAAGGCGGCGCTTGTGGCAGCAGGGATCGAGCCGTCCCGTGACAACGGCATGCACGCGCTCCGGCACTTCTACGCCTCGGTGCTGCTGGACGCCGGCGAGAGCATCAAGGCGCTCTCGGAATACCTGGGCCACAGCGACCCCGGCTTCACCCTGCGCACCTACACGCACCTGCTGCCGACCAGTGAGCAGCGGACGCGGCAGGCCGTCGACCGTGCGCTCACGGGTACTGCAGCGACGGCCGACGGCCTGCACACGGCCCAGGAGCGGGACTGAGCAGCGTTTTCGCTGGTCAGCCGCTCCTGAACCCTAGATGTCGTAGTAGAGGTTGAACTCCCAGGGATGGGGGCGCAGGCGGACGGCGTCGACCTCGCGCTCGCGCTTGTAGGCCACCCAGGTCTCGATCACGTCGGCGGTGAACACGTCGCCTTCCAGCAGGAAGTCGTGGTCGCGCTCCAGGGCGTCAAGGGCCTGCTCCAGGGAGCCGGGCACCTGCGGCACGGCGGCGAGCTCCTCGGGGGGCAGGTCGTAGAGGTCCTTGTCCATCGGGCCGGCCGGCTCGATCTTGTTGCGGACCCCGTCGATGCCGGCCATCAGCATGGCGCTGAACGCCAGGTAGGGGTTGCAGGAGGGGTCCGGGACGCGGAACTCGACCCGCTTGGCCTTGGGGCTACGCGAGTACAGCGGGATGCGGCAGGCGGCCGAGCGGTTGCGCTGCGAGTAGACCAGGTTGACCGGCGCCTCGAAGCCGGGCACCAGCCGCCGGTAGCTGTTGGTGGTCGGGTTGGACAGCGCCGCCAGCGCCGGGGCGTGGGCCAGCAGCCCGCCGATGTACCAGCGGCCCAGGTCGGACAGGCCGGCGTAGCCGGACTCGTCGTAGAACAGCGGCGTGCCCTCCGACCACAGGCTCTGGTGGGTGTGCATGCCGGAGCCGTTGTCCTGGAAGATCGGCTTGGGCATGAAGGTGGCGGTCTTGCCGGCCCGCCGGGCGACGTTCTTCACGATGTACTTGTAGAGCATCACCTTGTCGGCCATGGACAGCAGGGTGTCGAAGCGCATGTCGATCTCGGCCTGGCCGGCGGTGCCGACCTCGTGGTGGTGCACCTCCACGCCGATGCCCGACTCCAGCATCTTCAGGACCATCTCCGAGCGCAGGTCCTGGTAGTGGTCGGTCGGCGGGACCGGGAAGTAGCCCTCCTTGTAGCGCGGCTTGTAGCCGAGGTTGCGGCCGCCCTCCTCCGACCCGGAGTTCCAGGCGCCCTCGATCGCGTCGACGTAGTAGAACCCGGAGTGCTCGTCCTGGTCGAAGCGGACCGAGTCGAAGACGTAGAACTCGCACTCCGGGCCCCAGTAGGAGGTGTCGGCGATGCCGGTGCTGCGCAGGAACGCCTCGGCCTTGCGGGCGACGTGGCGCGGGTCGCGGGTGTAGGGGTCGCCGGTGACCGGGTCGCCGACGAAGCAGTTGAGGACCAGCGTCGGGTGCTCGCTGAACGGGTCGAGGATGGCGGTGGTCGGGTCCGGGAACAGGAGCATGTCCGACTCCTGGATCTCCTGGAACCCGCGGATCGAGGAGCCGTCGAAGCCGTAGCCCTCCTCGAACCCCTCCGCGGTCAGCTCGCCGGCGGGGATCGAGAAGTGCTGCATGAGCCCTGGCAGATCGGCGAAGCGCAGGTCGACGATCTGGACGTCGTTGTCCCTGACCAGGCTGAGAACGTCGTCGACCGATTCCGTCACGGTTGGCCCTCCTTGTCGGTTGCGCACGGCGCGAACGCTAGCAATGGGCGTTTGCCACCCGGTTGCCGGGTTGTTTCGCCACGGTTAACGCGATCGCGGGGGAGGCTACACCTCACGAGCCCCTGGCGAAGTCGAACGGGCGGGCTCGGGGTGAGGCGTTGGCCGGGTCGTACCAGTGCAGGACCGGCTGGCCGTGGGGGACGCTGGTGGCGTCGTCGACCGCCCGGGTCACGATCACCTCGAAGATCGTCCGGGAGCGGGGCTCGGCAGCCGAGCGGACCTGGGCGTCGCCGGCGGCGTCGGGCCGGGCGGCCCCCGCCAGCGTCCAGCCCGACCAGTTGCGCAGGAAGACCAGGTAGCGCTCGCGGCCGCCGGTGGGTTGCAGGTCCCGCAGGTCGATCACGGTGAGCCAGGGTTCGGCGTCGGGCCGGAAGCGCAGCTCGCCGCCGGCGCCGCGCTGGGCGACGCCGCGCACCGGCGGCAGCCGCCGGGTCACCGTCCCAGGGTCGGCCGCCAGCGCCGCGGCGGCGGCGCGGTGGCGGCCGACGTCGAAGGCCTGCGCCGCCCGCACGGCCAGGGCCGCGAGCACCGCGACCAGCAGCAGACCGGCCAGCAGGCGGCCGCGGCCCACCCGCTACGCCCCGGCCGCCCAGGCCGGCAGGCGGCCGCGGCGCCGCTGCACGGCGGCCTTATGCATCTGGCCGGCGTGGTAGCTGGAGCGGACCAGCGGGCCGGACTCGACGTGGGCGAAGCCGATCCGCTCGGCGATCTCGCGCAGCTCGGCGAACTCCTCCGGCGGGACGAACCGCTGCAGGTTCAGGTGCTGGCGGGTCGGCTGCAGGTACTGGGTGATGGTGAGCAGCTCGACCCCGGCGGCGTGCAGGTCGCGGATGGTGGCGACCACCTCGTCGCGCTCCTCGCCCATGCCGAGGATCAGGTTCGACTTGGTCGCGGACTCGTCCGGCAGCCAGCTCCTGGCCCTGGCCAGCAGCTCCAGGCTGCCCGCGTAGGTGAAGCCGGGGCGGATGCGCTTGTACAGCCGCGGGACCGTCTCGACGTTGTGGCCGAGCACGTCGGGGCGGGCGTCGACCACCTGGCGCAGCGGCTCCGGGCGGCCGCGGAAGTCGGGGATCAGCACCTCGACCCCGCAGCCGGGCAGCAGCGCGCGCACCTGCCGGACCGACTCGGCGAACAGCCAGGCGCCGCCGTCGTCCAGGTCGTCGCGGGCCACCCCGGTGATGACCGCGAACCGCAGGCCCATGCGCGCGACCGCGTGGGCGACCCGGCGCGGCTCGTCGGTGTCGTAGCCTTCGGGCCGCCCGTTGTGGATCTGGCAGAACGGGCAGGCGCGGGTGCAATGCTCGCCGCCGATCAGGAAGGTCGCCTCGCGGGCCTCCCAGCACTCGTAGATGTTGGGGCAGCCGGCCTCCTCGCAGACCGTGTGCAGCTCGGCGTCGCGCATCAGCCCCTTCAGCTCCCGGTAGTTGGGGCCGAAGGAGGCCCTGACCTTGAGCCAGGGCGGCTTGCGGGCGAAGGTCGCCTCGGTGGGCGGCGGCGCCGGGGTCCGCGGCAGCACCTCCAAGGTGCGCGCGCCCGGCGGGACGACTGGCTCAGGCATCGACGGTCTCCGGGAGAGCGGCTGGCAGCTCCAGGGTAGCGGGGTCCACGCCGACCGGCGCCCGCCCCAGCCGCTCGGCCAGGCGGCGCTCCACCGCCGGCAGCGTCTCGGCGACGGTGACGGTCCGGCCGAGCAGGCTCGACAGCGAGCAGGCCCGCCTGTCGGGCATGCCGCACGGCACGATCGCGTCGAAGCGGCCGAGGTCGGTGGCGCAGTTGAGGGCGAAACCATGGCTGGTCACCCCGCGCGAGACGCGCATGCCGATGGCGACCAGCTTGGCGTCGCCGACCCAGACGCCGGTGAGCAGGCCCTGCTCGCCGCGGGCGGCCACGCCGAAGTCGGCGGCCACGTCGACCAGGGCGTCCTCGACCCGGCGGATGAAGCGCCAGACGTCGGGGTGCTGGTCCAGCAGGCTGATCGGGTAGCCGACCAGCTGGCCGGGCCCGTGGTAGGTGACCTGGCCGCCCCGGTCGGTGCGGACCACCTCGGCGCCCTGCGCCGCCAGCGCCTCGGGGCTGGCCAGCACGTCGCCGTCGCTGCCGCGCTTGCCGATGGTGTACACGTGCGGGTGCTCCAGCAGCAGCACGGTGTCGGGGATCTCGCCGGCCGCGCGCCGCTCGACCAGCACCCGCTGCCAGGCCCACGCCAGCCGGTAGCCGACGGTGCCGGCGCGGACGGTCCACAGCGGCCGCACCGCTACGCCCCTTCCAGGGCGAGCTCGCCCTCGAAGTCGGCGGCCTCCAGGACCTCCTTGACCTTGACCAGGAAGCGGGCGGCGTCGGCGCCGTCGATAATGCGGTGGTCGTAGGTGAGCACCGCGTACATCATGTGGCGGACCGCGATGACCTCGCCCAGCTCGGGGTCGTCGACCACCACCGGCCGCTTGACGATCGCTGGGGTGGCGAAGATCGCCGCGTTGGGCTGGTTGATGATCGGCGTGTCCCAGACCGCGCCGCGGCTGCCGGTGTTGGTTACCGTGATGGTCGAGCCGGACAGCTCGTCGGGCCCGATCTTGCCGTCGCGGGTCCGGGCGGCGACGTCGGCGATGCCCTTGGCCAGGCCGGCGAGGTTGAGCGAGTCGGCGTGCTTCACCACCGGGACGAACAGCCCCTTGGGGGTGTCGACCGCCACGCCGAGGTGGACGTCCTTGTAGAGGTGGAGGTTGCCCTCCTCGTCCATGGCCGAGTTCACCATCGGGTACTGCCGGACCGCGGCGATCATCGCCTGCACGCAGAACGGCAGCGGCGACAGCGACACGCCCTCGCGCGCCTTGAAGGTGGCCTTGGCGCGCTCGCGCAGGCGCATCACGTCGGTCATGTCGACCTCGACGGCGGCGGTGAGCTGGGCGCTGGTCTGCAGCGAGCTGACCATGCGCTCGGCGATCAGGCGGCGCAGCCTGGTGGCCGGCTGGACCTCCTCGCGCAGCCCCTTGGCCAGCGGCACGGCCACCCGCGGCGGCGCCCCGGCAGCGGCGGGCCGCTCCG
>DASQWY010000261.1:0-3341 GCA_035640005.1 Actinomycetes bacterium | reverse complement strand
CACCGGATGACACCGGGGGTCTCGGTGCTGTGCGCGATGGCCTGGCGGGCGTGCTCTTCGGCCTGCTCGGTCTGGTGCAGCCAGGTGAAGCACATGGCGGCATAGAACGACAGCTTGGCGGCGTCGAAGGCGAAGTGGTCCCCGGGATGGGCCGGGGGTGGCAGCCGGGCCAGGGCGGTTGCCCCGGCCCGGAGCGCGTCCTCGGCCTCCCGGCGCTGCCCGAGGCGCGCCCAGACCCTGGCCTGCTGCATGGCCAGTTGCACCCCGGCCGCGGTGTTGGGGGCGAGCGTCAGGTCATGCTGGGCCAGGTCGATGGCCTGGCGTGGTTGCTGGTTGACCAGCGCGAACCAGGCCAGCAGCTCAAACGATCAGGCCATGACCTCCTGGTGGCCGGCGGCCTTGCCGAACTGGTCGGGCTGCGCCGCCGCCACGTCGACCTGGCCGGCGGCCGGCTGAACGTGGTCGAACAGGCCGCCGAGGTCGCCGGCAAGTTCGTCACCGGGCCGCCCAAGACCGACGCCGGCCGGCGGGTGGTGGCCCTGCCCGCCGTCGCCGTCACCCGCGCTGCCGAGCACCTTGACCGCTACGCCGAGCCCGGCCCGGACGGGCTGGTGTTCCCCAGCGTCCGCGGCAAGCACCTGGCCCGCAGCAGCTTCCGCCGGCTGGTGTGGCTCACCGCCGTCCGCCAGGTCGGCCTGGACGGGCTGCGCGTCCACGACCTGCGCCACGCGGCCGGGACCCTCGCGGCCGTCGCCGGCGCGACCACCAAGGAGCTGATGGAGCGCATCGGCCACACCTCGCCGGGAGTAGCGCTGCGCTACCAGCGCGTCATGGCCGACCGGCAGGCCGCCCTCGCCGCCGCCCTGGACGAGCTGGCTCGTGACGCGACCACCACGGCGCGGCCCGAACCCGGAGGGCACGTGCAAGGAGGGCACGACCGACGACGCGGCGGCGGGGGAGCGCGGTCGCGACCCGCACTGAGCTGGGCGAGCAGGGAGCGGGTGACGGGAATCGAACCCGCGTCACGAGCTTGGAAGGCTCGAGCTCTGCCATTGAGCTACACCCGCGTGGCGGCCGTACGCCCGGGCGAGCGTACCATCCGACCCACCGCGGTCGGTCAGCCGCGGCTGTCGGTCCTGGGCCTGGCGAGCGCCAGGCGCCGTCACCGCCGGTCGCGCGGGCGGCGGGTCGCCAGGCGGGAGCCGCCGGCGCGGTGCAGCAGCCAGGCCAGGCCGAGGGCGATCAGCACGTCGCCGACGCTGAACACGTTGCTGAGCGGCCAGGCCGCCGGCACGAACAGGACGTCGCCGAGCGGCAGCAGCCGCGGGTGGGGCAGGGCCGTCGAGTTGCGGAACCCGGGGCTGTCGACCGGCAGCCCGGCCCCGGCCAGCGCCGACGGCGAGGCCGGCATGACCCCGCCGTTGGCGGCGATCACCAGCAGGTTCAGGGCGGCGCCCAGGGCCACCAGCGGCAGGCCGGGAACCCGCCAGTTGGCGACCAGGAAGACCGCGCCCAGCGGGTAGGCGGCCACCAGCAGGCCCGCCCGCAGCCGGTCGGGCAGGCCCGGCCAGTTCACCGCCGCGACCTCCAGCGCCAGCGCGGCGAGCACCGCCCACGGGTGCCGGAGCCGCACCTCCAGCAGGGCGCCGAGCCGGCCGCCGAACAGCGGCACCGCGACCGCGCTCAGCACCACGAAGGCCACCAGGAACACGACCCGACTCCCCGCCTCCGCCGCCATGCCCGGCTTGCCGGTCTTGGCGGACTCCCCGATGGTAGGCCTTGCCCGCGCCGACCGGGCTGCCGAGATAGGTCATTGGCGGCCGCCGGGCGGGCCGCCGGCGCGGTCTATGTGCGCCTGGGCGGCTACGGTACTGTCGAGCTGCCGGCCGGCCGCGAGCCCGCGCCGCTCGCGACCGCCTGCCGGGGTGGAGGGACCATGGACCGTGGCTTCCGGCGGATCGCGATCGTCAACCGGGGCGAGCCCGCCGTCCGGCTGATCCACGCGGTCCGGGAGCTCAACCGCGAGCGCGACCTCGGCCTGCAGACCGTCGCCCTGTACACCGACCTGGACGCGTCCGCGATGTTCGTCCGCGAGGCCGACGACGCCGTCCTGCTGGGGCCGTCGTCCTACCTGGACGAGCAGGGGCGCCGGCGCAACGGCTACCTCGACTACCAGCGGCTGGCTCGCGCGCTGGTCGAGGGCCGCGCGGAGGCGGCCTGGGTCGGCTGGGGCTTCGTCGCCGAGCAGCCGGAGTTCGCCGAGCTGTGCGAGCGGCTCGGGGTGGTGTTCATCGGGCCGCCGGCCGGAGTGATGCGCCGGCTGGGCGACAAGATCGGGTCCAAGCGGCTGGCCGAGGCGGCCGGCGTGCCGGTCGCCCCCTGGAGCGGCGGCCCGGTCGCCACCGTCGAGGAGGCCAGGGAGCACGCCGAGCGGATCGGCTACCCGCTGATGATCAAGGCGACCGCCGGCGGCGGCGGGCGCGGCATCCGCAGGGTCACCGCCGGGCAGCAACTGGCGGCGGCCTTCCGCAGCGCCCGCGACGAGGCACGCCGGTCGTTCGGCGACCCGACCCTGTTCATGGAACGGCTCACCGAGGGCGCCCGCCACGTCGAGGTGCAGGTGGTCGCCGACCACCACGGCACCGTCTGGGCGGTCGGCGTGCGCGACTGCAGCATCCAGCGCCGCTTCCAGAAGCTGGTGGAGGAGTCCGCCTCGACCGCGCTCGGGCCGGAGCGCGAGGCCCAGGCGCGCGCGGCGGCCGCGCGGCTGTGCCGGGCCGCCGGCTACCGCAACGCCGGCACCGTCGAGTTCCTCTACGACCAGCGACGGCGGGAGCTCTGCTTCCTGGAGGTCAACGCCAGGCTCCAGGTCGAGCACCCGGTCACCGAGGTCACCACCGGGCTGGACCTGGTCAAGCTGCAGCTGCAGGTCGCCCGCGGCGAGCGCCTGCGGGGCGAGCCGCCCGCCCCGGTCGGCCACGCCGTGGAGGTACGCGTGTGCGCCGAGGACCCCGACAACGACTTCGCGCCCGGCCCCGGCCGGCTCGACCTGTTCCGGATCGCCGCCGGGCCGGGCCTGCGCGCCGACACCGGCGTGCAGGAGGGCGACACCATCCCGGCCGAGTTCGACTCGATGATCGCCAAGCTGATCGCCTACGGCCGCGACCGCCAGGAGGCGCTCGCGCGCCTGGCCAGGGCACTGGCCGAGAGCGCGGTGGTGATCCGCGGCGGCACCAGCAACAAGGCGTTCCTGCTGGAGCTGCTGGAGCATCCCGACCTGCGCGCCGGCGCGGTCGACACCGGCTGGCTGGACCGGATCGCCGGCGGCGCGCCGCGGCGGG
>DASQWY010000260.1:0-3537 GCA_035640005.1 Actinomycetes bacterium | reverse complement strand
GGCTGCGGCCGCGCGGCGCCTACGCGATGGGCCTGTTCCCCTGGTGGGCGCGGCTGGCCGCGCGCGCGCCCCTGGCGGCCAACGCGCTGCTGCGCGGCCCGGCGGCCGGCGCGGTCAAGCTGCTGGCCGGCGTGGCCCCGGAGCGGCCGCTGCCGGCGTTCGCGGCGCAGCCGTTCAGCGCCTGGTTCGCCGCGCGCGAGCCGGGCAACCCCGATGGGCCGCGGGTGCTGCTGTGGCCCGACACGTTCACCAACTACTTCCGCCCGCAGGCCGCCCGAGCCGCCGTCGAGGTCCTGGAGGCGACCGGCCACCGCGTGGAGCTGCCGCCACGACCGCTGTGCTGCGGTCGCCCGCTGTACGACTACGGCATGCTCGGCCTGGCCAAACGGCTGCTCAGGCAGATCCTGGCGGCGCTCGCCGAGCCGCTCGCCGCGGGCCTGCCGCTGGTGGTGCTGGAGCCCAGCTGCGCGGCCGTGTTCCGCGACGAGCTCGGCAACCTGTTCCCCACCGACGAGCGCGCCAGGCGGCTGCGCGAGCAGACGCTGCTGCTCAGCGAGTTCCTCCAGCGCCGGGCCGACGCCTGGCAGCCGCCCAGGCTGGACCGCAAGGCCCTGGTCCACGGGCACTGCCACCACAAGGCGATCATGAAGCTGACCGACGAGCAGCAACTGCTCGCCAGGCTGGGACTGGACGCCGAGGTCCTGGACGCCGGCTGCTGCGGCCTGGCCGGCTCCTTCGGCTACGAGCAGGGCGAGCGCTACCAGGTCTCGATGCGGGCCGGCGAGCGGGTGCTGCTGCCCGCCGTCCGGGCCGCCGACAAGGACACGCTGATCGTCGCCGACGGGTTCAGCTGCCAGGAGCAGATCGCCCACGGCACCGACCGCCGCGCCCTGCACCTGGCGCAGGTGCTCCAGCTCGCCATGCGCCACGGCCCCGAAGGCCCCCCGGGCGGCCACCCCGAGCGGGCGGCCCCGCGGTGACTACCCCGGGGACTCGGCGGGCTGCTGGTGGTCGTGGATGTGCGCCTCCCGCGAGTGCTCCTTGGCCTCGTCCTTGTGCGGGGTGTGGGCGTGCCGCAGCGGCGCGTGGTTGTGCTCGTGGTTGTGGGTGGCGGTCAGGTGCCCCCACTGCTCGCCCTGCACCAGGTAGTGGGTGACGTGGGCGTGCTCGTGCCGGTGGACCTGCGCCTCGTGGTCGTGCTCCTGGCCGGCCATGCTCGCTCCTCCTGTCCCGGCGGTCACCGCTGGTAGGTCCCGATCAGGGTGCCGCTGGCCAACTCCTTACCCTGCAAGGCGCCCCGCAGATCGGCCGCTGACGCGCCGCGGGCCAGCCCCAGCGGCGCCGCGGCGGCGAACACGCGGAAGAAGTAGCGATGTGCGGGGTCACCGACCGGCGGCGCCGGGCCGTCGTACCCGTCCCCGCTGAAGTCGTTGCGGCCCTCGACCGCGCCGGCCGGCCGCTCACCCTCCGCCAGCCCGCCACTGGCCGGCGGCAGCCCGGCCAGGACCCAGTGGGTAAACGTGCCGCTTGGGGCGTCCGGGTCCTCGCACAGCACCGCCAGCTCGGCGGCCTCCGGCGGCACCCCCGACCACTCCAGCGCCGGGGACAGGTTGTCGTGGTCCCTGGCGTGCCGGGCGGGGATCGGCTGGTGGTCGCCGAAGGAGGGGCTGCGCAGCTGGATGCCGGCCACTGTCAGCGCACCACCTCACCGTCGGCCGGGAGGCCGAACCCGCATGGTCCACTCGCCGAAGCCCACCTACCCGCGCGCCGCCCGAAGAAACCACGTGGCATGACCCTCAACCCGGCGCTCCGCCAGATGGACGCCAGCGGCACCCACGCGACGCCCGGCCCGGTGGCGGGCCGCCGGCCGACTCCTCCACCAGGTAACGCAGCGGCGACCCAAGCGGCAGCTCGAACACCCCTTCCCGCCAATCCTCCCCGCAGACGGTGAACAGCATCGTGCCCGGAGCGCCTTCGGTGCCATTGGCCCGCAGCCAGTCGGGGGCCGTCGGCCAGGACGTGGGGCACGTTGGCCAAGGTCTCGACGTAGTTGACCAGCGTGGGGTTGTCGGCCGGGGCCTGGCGAACAGCCCTGGATGAACGGGCGGGCCGCGCGCGGCAGGGGTGGGCGTCCCTCGATCACCTCCTCCAGCTCGGTCTCCTCCCCAAACAGGTACAGGTCCGGGCCCAGGACGACCTCCACGGCAACGCCGCCGAGCGCGTCCGCGTCCCGCATCTCCCCAAGCACCCGGGTCAAGGCCTGGATCTCGGTGGTAAAGGTCTCCTTCAGGCCGACGTGGGCGCGTTCGGCGCCGACCGCGTAGGCGGCGATGGCCAACCCCTCCAGGAGCTGGTAGGGGTTGGTCCGAAGCAGCAGCCGGTCCTTGAAGGTGGCGGGCTCGCCCTCCGCGGCGCTGCACACCGCATAGCGGGGGCCGGCGCCGACCGCCCGGACCTCTTCACCGGTCGGAAATCCTGCACCTCCCCGGCCGCGCAGCCCGCTTCGCGCTACCTCCTGGATCACCGCCACGGGCACGCGGCCTGGCGTGATCTCAAGGTCGAGCTTGCTGAGCGGGCGGGATGGCGCGGTGGCGGCGGACGGCCGTGGATGGAACCGTCGGCCCACCGGCCGGGCAGTCTCGGCTTGCGCTGGCGTGGCGGTCGCCCACGGCGCAGACTTGCCTGGTACCGGGCCCGAAGCTGCTTTGGGGGCCCGCATGTTCTACCACGACGTTCAGCCGCCAGACCTGTTCCCGATCCTCTCTCCAGGCAAGCACCGCAAAACCCGCACGGGTGCCTGCTTCATGGAACTGGCCTCGCTGCTGGCCGGCGAGCGCTTCAGCGACCCACCCTGCCTGCACCCACCCGCTGCTGGCCGCACTCGCCCGCCACGTCAACGACCACACCTCCGACGCCGGCCGCCAACGGCTGGCCGACCTGATCCCGTCGGTGATCGGGCTGACCGGCGAGGACCTGCACATCGACGCGCGGATCGCGTTGCGAGCGGTCACCATGGCTTTGCCGGTGGTGGCGACCGGGCGGCAGCGCGTCATGGCGGTCTCGGTGCTGGCCTGCGAACGGGTCCTGGCCGAGCTGGACGGGCGAGCGGCAGGAAGCCTCGAGGAGCAGAGCCGCCTGGCCCTGGCGGAGGTTCCTCACGCGGCCGAGTGGGCCTACCAGTTCACCAGCGGGGTACGGCCCTCCAACAAGGCCTTCCGCCGGCAGGCCGCGCCCACCATCGTCCGTGATGCCGTGGAGGGCATCGCGCACGCCTGCGTGCCGGACCCCGACGGAATACTCCGTGACCTGCTGGTCCAGGCCATCGATGTGTGCGCGGCCTGGATCGGTCGCGACCCCGTCGGCGGAGTGGTCGGTACTGCCGTGTGGGTGACCGCGTCGCAGCGCACGGAGAATCAGTACCGGTGAAGCCTGAGCCGCGTCGGAAGAGCACTTAAGAAGAGCACTTACCAAGGCGAAAGTAAGTAAGTGGACTGTTCAGGCGGTGATGTAGCGCAGGTTCGGGTCGCGGAAGAAGCT
>DASQWY010000259.1:0-2116 GCA_035640005.1 Actinomycetes bacterium | reverse complement strand
CAGCACCCCGGCCAGCTTCGACGCGTTCCGGGCGATGGCCGCCGACCCCTACTTCGACCAGCGCGGCTGACCACCCGGGCGGCGGTGCGGGCTGGTCAGCGGTAGAAGTAGGGGTGGGCGGTGGCCAGGAACCGCCGCTCGTCGGTCTCCAGCAGCAGCTTGGTGGCCAGCATCTCGTCGGCGAGCGGCACCGGAGCTGTCGCCTCGATGCAGTAGGCGGACCCGCGAGGGTTCAGCCGCACCACCCCGCCCGGGCAGACCCGGTAGTGGCGGCCGGCGGCGGTGGTGACCTCGAACCGGCCACGCGCGCGGTACTGCGCACGCTGCTCGGGCGACAGCCACGCCACCAGCAGCGCCTCCGCCCGCTGCCTCGCCAGGCGCTGCCGCGCCAGCGCCTCCCTGCCCCGCCGGATCGGGCCGCGCAGCAGCCGCGCGAGCAGCACTGCCAGGGCGAGCCCGGCCGCCCACCACGCCACCACCGGCATGGCCGGACCTACCCGCCGGCCAGCCGGGGGGCGACGACCAGCTCGGTGTGCTCCTCGGGGTCCCAGGTCGCCAGGGTGACCTGCGCGCCGGTGCCGTCCCCGGTCTGGCGGTAGACCAGCCGCCCGGCCGCCTGCGCCTGCCGGAAGATCTCCTCGATCTCCCGGACGGTGGCGGGGTCGGTGGTGTCCCAGGTGCGGGTGGTGTCGCCGTGGACGTCGGCGACGTGGATGCTGCCGGTCATGTGCCGCGCCTCCTCCAAGCGTCCTCGGCGATATTCTGATCCGCGCCAAGCGGAATGAAACCGCCGGAGGAGGCGCCATGGCCAGCCTGGAGCAACGCTGCGACCTGCTGCGCTCGCTGCACCAGCCCGGCGACCCGCTGGTCCTGCCGAACGCGTGGGACGCGGCCAGCGCCCGGGCAGTGGTCGCCGCCGGCTTCCCGGTGGTCGCCACCACCAGCGGCGGGGTGGCCGCGACGCTCGGCTACGACGACCACGAGGGGGCGCCGGCCGGAGAGATGCTGGCCGCCGCTGCGCGCATCGGCCGCGCCGTCGACCTGCCGGTGACGGTCGACGCGGAGGCGGGCTACGGGATGGCGCCCGCCGAGCTGGTCGCTGCCCTGCGCGACGCCGGGGCGGCCGGCTGCAACCTGGAGGACACCGACCACGCGAGCGGGCGGCTGCGCGACCCGGCGGAGCAGGCCGGCCGGGTGCGGGCGGTCCGCCAGGCCGCGGCCGCCGACGGCTACCCGCTGGTGGTGAACGCACGCATCGACGTCTTCCTCGCCGGCCTCATCGCCGGGGCGGGCCCGGGAGCGCAGGCCGGGCTGGTGCCCGAGGCGCTGGAGCGCGCCCGCGCCTACCTGGAGGCCGGGGCCGACTGCGTGTTCCCGATCGCGCTGTGGGAGGCGGACGCGCTGGCGGCCTTCACCGCGCAGGCGCCGGGGCCGGTCAACGCCCTCGGCCTGCCCCGCGCGCCCTCGCTGGCCGAGCTCGCCGCCCTGGGGGTGGCGCGGGTCAGCTACGGCTCTCTGCTGCACCGCCAGTCGATGGACGGGTTCGGCGCGGCGCTCGCGTCGCTGGCCGCCGGCCGGCACGGCTAGCTCCTTCCCCGAAGAGGTCGCCGTGAAGTAGGCGCCTGACCAGCGCATCAGCATCTGCTTGACCAGGCACCTACCGGGACGCCGTGACCGTTGCCACGGGACGGCCCGCATGAGCCGGGCGCGAAAAAGGGGAAGTGAGGGGCGGGCTGCGGGCAAGAACAGGATGACCGCAGCAGGGCAGGGCAAGGAGGGTCGTGGAGGCATGAGGATGCTACCGACCCCGATCGGTCCGGACTCGCCAGGCCAACCGGCCGACAGCGACGCGGCCCTGATCGGCACCTCGTGCCGCCGACCGCAGGCGTTCGCGGCCATCTTCGACCGGCACGCCGAGGAGCTGTACCGGTACGTGGTCGGTCGGGTCGGCGCGGACGCGGCCGCCGACGTGGTCGCCGAGGTGTTCGTGGTGGCGTTCCGCACCCGCGGCCGCTACGACCAGGACCGGCCCGACGCGCGGCCGTGGCTGTACGGCATCGCCACCCGCCTGGTCGCAAGGCATCGGCGGGACGAGCGGCGCCGCCTGCGGGCCCTG
>DASQWY010000258.1:0-8706 GCA_035640005.1 Actinomycetes bacterium | reverse complement strand
CGCCGGGCTCGGTACCCAAGCCCACGCCTGCCGATCACCACCGCCGCCGCATGATGCCGCGACACGGTGACCGACGCTTTGGTTGATTGGTTGAGCGGGGCCTGCCAGAAGCGGCCGCCCCACACCGACGTCCACGCCGGGTCCGCCGCCACGACCCACAGCCCAGCGTTGGCGGCCATCCCCACCAGCAGCTCCCGGAACTTGCGGGTCGGCATGCCCGCCACGACTCGCCGGAAGCGCCTGCCGCGCTTGCCGCGGCCAAGCGTCTCCCGGCCGGTCTGGCGAGCGTCGGCGAAGTCGAGGTCCTCGACCACGATCGAGCGGCAACCGTGCTGGCAGGCCAGGTGGACCACATCGGCCACCGCCGCCCGGAGTCTGCCGTCTCGGGTGCTCGTCGGCTGCCCGTCCAGGTCCAAGGGGATGGTGTGCGGTGGACCGAGGGGGTTGCCGGCCGCATCGAGCGCCCAGCCGGCGAGGTGGCCGGCGTTGAGGTCGACGGCGAAGGTGGGGTGCCGCCGGAGTTCCTGAAGGGAGGGCACCGGGCGGGCTTCAAGCCGCCACGACGCGTCCAGGTACCAGCGGCCCCTTGCCGCATCCAGCCAGATGGTGTAAGCGACCGCGCCCGATGCCGCCTGCGCCGCCCACTCGTCAGCGCGATAGGAGAAGGTGACCGGGCACGCCAGCCGGTAACGGCCGTGGGACCGGCTGGCCAGGTGCGCCAGCGGGGTCGGCAGCCGCAGCTCCAGCCAGTGCTCGTCAGGGTGAACTCTGATCGTCTCGTTGCCCCATGACTTGCCGGTCTCCCCGTCGGCGGTGAGGAACCGCCGCGCCGCCTGCCAGCGGTCCCGCCACCCGGCCTCGGTGAACGCCACGTCGTCGCGGTCAAGGGCGTGGCGGAGCTTGGCGAGCCGCCGGCCACCCCGGCACACCGACACCCGCCCAGCCGCAAGCCGCTGCTCCACCCCGGCGAGCCGGGCCTCAAGCTGCTGCAGGCGGCCCTGCTATTGGAACCGCTCCGCCCGCGACGCATAGCCCCGCACCCGGCCATGGCGGCCGCCGACCGGCACCGCCAGCCGCGATCGGATCGTCCGGCATGCTCGGCGCAGGCCGTCCCGGGCGTCGAGCAGGTTGCGCTGGGCGCGCTGCCACTGGTCGCTGGAGGTCCGGGTGATCGCCCCCGCCCAGCGCGACGACGATGCCGCGGTCAGGGCGCGCTTGCGGCCGGTGCGCTGGTCGTCGCCGGCGACGGCGCCGAGCCGGCAACGCACCGCCAGGTCCTGGCCGGCCAGCCGACCAAGGTGCTCGCCGACCACACGCAGCACCCGCTCGTCGGCAGGGATGAGCCGCAGGCGGGTGCGGATGCGGACGCCGGTGGGCGGGGCGACCACCAACGGGGCGACAGGCCGGCGCATCAGCCGGCCACCCCATCACCGTCGCCACGTGCAGCCCCAGCCACCCCCGCCGGCCCGACGTCACGCTCGGCGCAGCGCACCGCCTTCAGCGCGCGGTCGCGCGCCGACCGGCACCCGTACAGGCGCGCACACAAGCTGGTCAGCACCCCTACCACGTCGCCGACCAGGTCGTCGGCGACCTCGCCATCGTCCAGCACCACCAGCTGCCGGCCGTACGCGGCCAACGCCGCCTCCACCAGCCCGGTGTGCATCCGCGCCAGCCCGTCCCGGTGGGCCACCGCCACCGTCTGCGCCGCCGATCGGCCAGCAGCCGCCGCAGCCTCGGCCGCTCGCCGCTCACGCCCGAGGCCACCTCGGCCTCCACACCGGGGACCTTCCAGCCTGCGTTGGCGGCCCACTGGCTGAGCCTGCCGACCTGGTGGTCCAGGTCGGTCCGCTGCTCATGCGACGACACCCGCGCATACAGCCCAACCCCGCCGGTTGCGGGTTGGGGCTGCGCAACCAGGATCGTCCGGGCCGACACCTGCCGGGCGGGCACCGGCAGCGTCCCCTGCCGCCACCACCGATAGGCCGTCTTGGGATGGAGGTGGTCGGCGCGTGCCCACTCACTCAGCTTCATCATCCAGGACAGGCTAGTACGAACACACGTTCGCCACCAACCAACTACCACCATCACCACGAACAGTTGCCGACCTCGGCGTTCAGCCCTGACCCGCAGCGCACGGCAGCCCGCGGGTGTTCCTGGCGGCGGTCGGCCCGCGCATGACCGAGGTCGCCGGCGAGGTCGCCGACGGGCTGCTGGTGCACGACTTCACCACCGAGCGGTACCTGCGCGAGACGATGCTGCCCGCGTTCGAGCGGGGCCTGGCCAAGTCGGGCCGCGGCCGCGCGGACGTGGAGGTGACCTGCCCGGCGTTCCTGGTGCTCGGCACCGACGAGCAGAGCCTGCGCCGCTCCGAGGCCAAGGTCCGCGACAGCATCGCCTTCTACGGCTCCACCCCCGCCTACCGCCGGGTGCTGGAGGCCAGCGGCTGGGGCGAGCTGCACGAGCAGCTGTACCTGCTGTCCGTGCGCGGCCGCTGGGCCGAGATGGGCCGCCTGGTCGACGACCAGGTCCTGGACGCGTTCGCGGTCCGCGGCGAGCCGGAGCAGCTCCCCGGCAGGCTGCAGGCCCGCTACGGCGACGTCTGCGACCGGGTCTCGCTGCCGCCCCCGCCGGCGGGGCAGGCCGAGCGCTGGGCGACGCTGGTGGACGCGCTCCACGGCGGCTCGTGAGCGGGCACGCTCGCCACCGGTCGGGACGATCAGGACGGCGTGGCAGTTTTCACCCTGGCGCCGGGTACGCTACGTTCCGGCATATAGCCGAGCTAGCTGCTTTGCCTGCTCTGGCCGGTCGTCGAGGAGGGCTGATGGATCGGCCGCGGTCGGCCACGGTCGTGCTGCCCGCCTACGGCGTCGGCGACGGTGTCGTCACCGTGATCCGGGACCTGGCGGTCGCCGCCTACGCCCTGCGCACGCGCGGGTTGCGGCTGGACGTGCTGCTGCTGAACGACGGCGGGGACGAGGTCGCCGAGGTCGCCGCCAAGACCGCGGCCTCCTACGGCCTGCCGCTCACCGCGGCCTCCGGGTCGCCGTCGGCGGGCGCGGCCTACCTGGCCGGGTTCCGGCAGGTGCTGGCCTGGGGAACCGCGGACCTGGTGGTGACCCTGGACGCGACCGGGCAGCATGACGCCACCCAGCTGCCGCGCCTGATCGACCAGTTGCTGGCCGAACGCCTGGACGTGATCATCGGGTCCCGCTGGGCTCGGGGCAGCGGCACGCCAGGGCTGACGGTGCGGCGGTGGGCGCTCGGGCGGGTCGCCAACCTCGCCTTCCGCGCCGTCACCGGGATCCGGGGGGTCACCGACGTGACCACCACCTTCCGGGTCGTGCGCGTCGAGGTGATCCGTGAGCTGGACCTCGGCGACCTCCCCGCCGACGTGCACGCCCTGCAGATGGCCTTCATCGCCAGCGCGGTGGCGCGCGGCCACCGGGTGGGGGAGGGGCCGATCATCTACCGCCCGCCCGCCTCGTCGGTCCGCGGTGTCGGCGGCCGGGACGTCGCCTCGTTCGCCGCGCGCCTGCTGCCGCTGCGCAGGCACGCCGGCAGGGTCCGCCGCGCGCGGCTCGCCCCGTCCGGGCGGCATTTCAGCGGCCGGGACTTCGGCGCCGCCGAGGACCTGGAGCGGCTGGGCACCGCCGACCGGTTCCTCGGCTGGGCGCTCGAGGAGTTCGAGCCGTACCTGCGCGGGCGGGTGCTCGAGGTCGGCGCCGGCATCGGCACGATCACGCGGCGGCTGGTGGAGTCCCATCAGGACCTGGAGGTCGTGGCGCTGGAGCCGGCCGCCAACGTCTTCGAGGACCTCGCCTCCTACGCGGCGCTCACGCCGCGCGTCAACGCCCTCCGGCAGACGCTGCGGGAGCACCTGCCCGCGGTCCAGGCGCCGTTCGACGCGGTCGTCTACCTGAACGTGCTCGAGCACATCGAGCAGGACGCGGAGGAGCTGCGGCTGGCCAGCGCCGCGCTGCGCCCCGGCGGTGCGCTGCTGGTGTTCGGCCCGGCGTGCGAGTGGCTCTACGGCGAACTGGACTACCAGGCCGGCCACTACCGCCGCTACAGCGTGGCCGGGCTGCGGCGGCTGGTGCTGGCGGCCGGCTTCCAGGTGGTCTCCCTGCGCTACCTCGACGTGCTCGGCGTGCTGCCGTACCTGGTCGCCTACCGGCTGCTGCGCCGCCCGGCGATCGGCGGGTCCACGCTGTGGGCGTACGACCGGCTGCTGGTCCCGGTGAGCCGGCTGCTGCAGCGGGCGGTGCCGCGGCCGCCGCTCGGCAAGAACGTGATCCTCGTGGCCAGCAAGTGCGACGCCTGAGCGACCGCCTGAGCGTCCCCTGGCCGCAGCTGGCCGCGCTGCTGGGTTTCCTCGCCCTGGCGGTGCTGCTGCTCGGGTCGACCTGGACGTCGCCGACCGACCGGACCCTGGGGGGCGGGGTCGGCGACCCGGGCGTGTTCATCTGGTTCCTGCGCTGGACGCCGTTCGCGGTGGGTCGGCACGTCTCGCCGTTCTTCACCGACTACCTCAACCACCCGTACGGCGTGAACCTGATGTGGAACACGTGGGTGCCGCTGCCGGGGCTGCTGCTGTCGCCGCTGACCCTCACCTGGGGACCGGTCCTCACCCTGAACGTGCTGCTGACCCTGGCCTACGGCCTCTCGTCCTGGAGCGCCTACCTGGCGATCCGCCGGTACGTCCCCAATCACGCGGCCGCCGCCGCCGGCGGGCTGGTCTACGGCTTCTCGTTGATGCTGCGCAGCCATTCCCACCACCCGAACCTGATCCTGGTGTTCCTGCTGCCCTGGCTGCTGGTGATGGTGGACGAGATCGTGGTCCGCCAGCGGCGCTCGCCCGTGTGGCTCGGGGTCGTGCTCGGCTGCCTGTCCGCCGCCCAGGTGCTCATCGGCGAGGAGCTGTTCGCCGGGACCGTGCTGGTCGGCCTGCTGCTGGTGCTGGCGCTGGCGCTGCCGCGCCCAAGGGCCACGCTGCGCCGGGCGCCCCGGGCGCTGGCCGCGGTCGCCGTCGCCCTGGTCGTCTTCGGCGCGCTGGTCGCCTGGCCGCTGCGGGCGCAGCTGTCCGGTCCTGCCAGGGTGCGCAGCGACGTCACCGCCGAGGAGCACGGCTCCAGCGACCTGCTCGCGGTGGTGACGCCCGGCCCGCAGCAGGCGATCGACCCGGCGGCGGCCAACCGCATCAGGGAGCGGTTCACCGGCTCGAACGAGACCTACCTCGGCGTTCCGCTGCTGCTGGTGGTCGCGGCGGTGGCGGCCGCGCGCCGCGGCAGCGTGCTCGTCCAGGTCGCCTTCGCGGTGCTGCTGGCCTTGATGGTGCTGACGCTGGGCGCCGAGCTGCGGGTCGGCGGGCACCCCACCGGCGTGCGGCTGCCCTGGAGGGCCGTCGAGTCCGTCCCCCTGGTCAGGAACATGGTCCCCGCCCGCCTGGCGGTGTTCACCTCGCTGTTCGCCGGGTTGCTGCTGGCGGTCGCCCTGCACGGGCTGTGGTCGCTGCGGCGTTGGTGGTGGCGGGCGCTGGCGGTCGCGGTCGCCGTCGCGGTGCTCGCCTTCCTGGCGCCGCCGGGGCAGCTCGCCGCCACCAAGGTGGTGGCCACGCCGCCGTTCTTCACCACCGCCGCGGTCCGCAGCCTGCCGCGGGACGGGGTGGCGTTGCTGCTGCCGTTCCCGCGCAAGGGCCGGCAGGACACGGCGATGGTGTGGCAGGCCGAGGCCGGCATGTGGTTCAAGATGCCGGGCGGCTACTTCGTCGGGTCCGGCCCCGACGGCCAGACCCGCCACGACGCGCCGCCGACGACCACCACCAGGGCCCTGGTCCGCGCCCAGGCGGGGCGGCGGCCGAAGCTGACCCCGGCGCTGCGCGCGGCGATCGCGGAGGACTTCGCCACCTGGGGAGTCACCGCGGTCATCCTCGGACCGACGCCGAACCACGGGGTCGTGGCGGGGTTCCTCACCGAGCTGCTCGGCCGCCGACCGGAGGACGTCGGCGGGGTGCAGCTGTGGCGTGACGCCGAGGTGAGCCGCTCGCGAACGTGAGACCATGCCCGCACGGGGTCGGCCGATGCGGGGCAGGTGGGGAGCATGGCGGAGGAATCGGAGGCCAGCGGCGGCAGGCTGAACGCGAGCGAGTACCTGCTGGACAGGCGCTTGCGCGCCGGCGACGGCGAGCGGGTCGCCTTCGAGTACCAGGGCAAGCCGATCGGCTACGCCGAGCTGGCCGGGCGGGTCGCCGCCACCGCCGCCGCCCTGGTCCGCCTCGGGGTGCAGCCCGAGCAGCGCGTCCCGCTGGCGCTGCTGGACGGCCCCGAGTTCGCCGCCGCGTTCCTGGCGGCGCTGCGGATCGGCGCGGTGCCGGTGCCGATGTCGACCATGCTGACCGGACCGGAGCTGGCCTTCCAGTGCGCCGACGCGCGCGCCCGGGTGGCGGTCGCCTCCGCCGAGCTGGGCGCGTCGGTCGCCGGCATGGCCGAGGGCGCCGGCGAGCTCACCGACCTGGTCCTCGCCGGCGACGGCGAGGTCCAGGCGCCGGCGCGGCTGCGCGTCCACCGCTTCGGCGAGCTGCTCGGCGAGGCCCGCGCGGCGCTCCAGCCCGCCTACGCCACCTGGGCGGACTCGCCGGCGTTCTGGCTGTACACCTCGGGCACCACCGGGCGGCCCAAGGCGGCCATGCACCGCCACGCCGACCTGCCGTTCACCGCCGAGACCTACGCCGCCCAGGTGCTCGGCATCACCCCGCGGGACCGCTGCTACTCGGTCGCCAAGCTGTTCTTCGCCTACGGGCTCGGCAACTCGCTGACCTTCCCGCTGTCGGTCGGCGCCACCGCCATCCTCGACCCCGCGCGGCCGACCCCGCCGGGGGTGGCCGCCGCGGTCCGCGCCAGCCGGCCGACCCTGTTCTTCGCGGTGCCGACCTTCTACGCGGCGCTGCTGGCCGCCGAGCTGCCCGCCGACACCTTCGCCTCGGTGCGGCTGGCGGTGTCGGCCGGCGAGCCGCTGCCGGCCGGCATCTACCACCGCTTCAAGGACCGCTTCGGCGTCGACGTCCTCGACGGCATCGGCACCACCGAGGCGCTGCACATCTTCCTGTCCAACCGCCCCGGTGACATCCGCCCGGGCACCTCCGGCACGCCGGTCCCCGGCTACCGGGTCAAGCTGGTCGACGACGCCGGCGGCCCGGTCCCGCCCGGCGAGAGCGGCCACCTGCTGGTCGCCGGCGAGTCGGTGGCGACCGGCTACTGGTGCCGCACGGCCGCCAGCCGGCACGCCTTCCAGGGCGAGTGGCTGCGCACCGGCGACGTCTACGCCGAGGTCGGCGGCGCGTACGCCTACCAGGGCCGCTCCGACGACATGATCAAGGCCGGCGGCATCTGGGTGTCGCCCGCCGAGGTGGAGGCGACCCTGATCCAGCACACCTCGGTGCTGGAGGCGGCGGTGGTCGGCCGCCGCAACCCCGACGGCATCGAGGAGCCCGCCGCCTTCGTGGTCGCCCTGCCCGGGCACCACCCCGCCCCCGACGAGCTGGTCGAGTTCTGCCGCCAGCGGCTCGCCTCCTTCAAGCGGCCCCGGCAGGTGGTGTTCGTCGAGGACCTGCCCAAGACCGCCACCGGCAAGATCCAGCGGTACAAGCTTCGCGGTGACTGACGGCGCCGGCAAGCTGCTCAGCATGCGCGAGGCGGTCGCGCGCCTGGCGCCCGACGGCTCGTCGGTCGCCTGCGGGCTGCAGCTGGAGGCGGCGATCCCGTTCGCGTTCACCCACGAGCTGATCCGCCAGCGCCGCCGCGGCCTGCGCCTGATCGGCCCGATCGCCGACATGGTCTTCGACCAGCTGATCGGCGCCGGCTGCGTCGACGGGGTGGAGGCGGCCTGGGTCGGCAACGTCACCACCGGCTCCGGCCACTGCTTCCGGCGGGCGGTCGAGCAGGGCCGCCCGCGGCCGCTGCGGGTCCGCCAGCACAGCAACCTGACGATCTCGCTGGCGCTGCGGGCGGCCGCCTCCGGCCTGCCGTACCTGCCCACGCGCAGCGCGCTCGGCTCCGACGTCGCCGCCGACCACGACGGCTTCCGGCCGGTCCGCTGCCCGTTCACCGGCGCGCCGCTGCTGGCGGTGCGCGCGGTCCGGCCCGACCTGGCGGTCGTGCACGTGCAGCGCGCCGACCGGCACGGCAACGCGCAGGCGTGGGGCAACCTCGGCCTGGCCCCCGAGGCGGTCGCCGCCGCCCGCTCGGTGCTGGTGGTGGCCGAGGAGCTGGTCGACACCGAGCTGATCCGCGCCCGGCCGGAGCTGACCCTGCTGCCCGGGGCGCTGGTCGCCGCGGTCGTGCACGAGCCGGGCGGCACCCACCCGGCGCCGCTGCAGGGCGTCCGCGACCACGACGCCGACGCCTACCGGGCCTACGCGCGGGCCAGCCGCGGCGAGGACGGCTTCGACCGCTGGCTGGCCGACTGGGTCCTCGGCGTCCCCGACCGGGCCGCCTACCTGGAACGGCTCCGCCGTGGCTGAGGAGGGCTGGAGCAGGCGGGAGCTGATGGTGGCGTGCGCCGCCCGCGAGATCCGCGACGGCGACCTGGTGTTCGTCGGCATGCGCCTGCCGCTGCTGGCGTTCGCGCTGGCCACCGCCACCCACGCGCCCGGCGCGCTGGGCCTGTTCGAGAACGGGGTGATCCGCGACCGCGCCCCGGCCGGGCCGGTGG
>DASQWY010000257.1:0-3836 GCA_035640005.1 Actinomycetes bacterium | reverse complement strand
GTTGCGGAGGGTGGAGCCGGTCTCGGTGAGGTCGACCACCGCGTCGACGATCTCGGGCACCTTGGCCTCGGTGGCGCCGTAGGAGGGGAAGATGCGCACCGGCAGGCCGAGCTGCTGGAAGTACCGCCTGGTGAGGTTCGGCAGCTCGGTGGAGACCCGCAGGCCCGGCTGCAGCTGCTCGGGGGTGGAGATGCCGAGGTCGCGGTGGACGGCCAGCACCACCCTGACCGGGTTGGCGGTCTGCTTGGAGTAGGGCAGCTCGGCGAGGCTGGCGACCTTGCTGCCGGTCTCCTCGATCCAGTCCCGGCCGGTGATGCCGAGGTCGAAGAAGCCCTCCTCGACGTAGCGGGGGATCTCCTGGGGGCGCAGCAGCGACACCCGTTCGACCCGGGGGTCGTCGATGGTGCCGTGGTAGTCGCGCTCGCTCCCCCGCTTGACCGGCAGGTCGGCCGCCTCGAACAGGGCCAGGGTGGCCCGCTCCAGGCTGCCCTTGGGCAGCACCAGCCTGAGCACTAACCAGCACCCTTTCCCTTGTCGATCGCCTCCAGCAGCCCGGCGGTCTCCAGCACCGCCAGGGCCGCCTCGGCGCCCTTGTTGCCGGCCTTGCCGCCGGCCCTGTCGAGCGCCTGCTCCATGGTGTCGCAGGTCAGCACGCCGAAGCCGACCGGGACGCCGAGCTGGAGGCTGACCGTGGCCAGGCCGCCGGCGGCCTGCGCGGCCACGTGGTCGAAGTGGGGGGTGGCGCCGCGGACGACCGCGCCGAGCGCGACCACGCCGGCGTAGCGGCCGCTGGCGGCCAGCCGCCGCGCCACCAGTGGCAGCTCGAACGCGCCCGGCGCCCAGGCGACGTCGATGTCGGCCTCGGCGATGCCGTGGCGGCGCAGCGCCTCGGTCGCCCCGGCGACCAGCAGGTCGGTCACCAGCCGGTTGAACCGGCTGGCCGCCAGCGCCACCCGCCGGCCGGTACCGTCCAGGGAACCTTCGAACGTCTCCCCCATGAGCACCTCCTAGGACGTCTCCGTGGTCTCGGCGGGCAGGCCCAGCAGGTGGCCCATGCGGTCCTGCTTGGTGCGCAGGTAGCGCAGGTTCTCGGGGGTCGGCTGGGTCTGCAGGGGGACCCGCTCGACGATCTGCAGGCCGAAGCCCTCCAGCCCGCCGTACTTGGCGGGGTTGTTGGTGAGCAGGCGCATGGTGGTGACGCCCAGGTCGACCAGGATCTGCGAGCCGATCCCGTACTCGCGGCCGTCGACCGGCAGGCCGAGCTCGAGGTTGGCGTCGACGGTGTCGCGGCCGAGCTCCTGCAGGCTGTAGGCGCGCAGCTTGTGGGCCAGGCCGATGCCGCGGCCCTCGTGGCCGCGCAGGTAGACGACCACGCCCAGGCCCGCCTCGGCGATGCGGCGCAGCGCGTCCTCCAGCTGCGGCCCGCAGTCGCAGCGCAGCGAGCCGAGCGCGTCGCCGGTGAGGCACTCGGAGTGGACCCGGACCAGCACGTTCTCCTCGCCCTGGACGGCGCCCATGACCAGCGCCAGGTGCTGCTCGGAGTCCAGCAGCGACTCGTAGGCGTAGGCGGTGAACTCGCCCCAGCGGGTGGGGATGCGCGCCTCCGCGACCCGCCGCACCAGCTTCTCCCGCTGCCGCCGGAAGCGGATCAGGTCGGCGATGGTGAGTAGCTTCAGGCCGTGCCGCTGGGAGAAGCGCTGCAGGTCGGGCAGGCGGGCCATGGAGCCGTCCTCGTTGACCAGCTCGCACAGGACCGCCGCCGGCGCCCTGCCGGCCAGCCGGCACAGGTCGATGGCGGCCTCGGTGTGGCCGCCGCGCTTGAGCACGCCGCCCTCGCGGTAGCGCAGCGGGAAGATGTGGCCGGGCCGGACCAGGTCGGCCGGGTGGGTAGCCGGGTCGACCAGCGCGCGGATGGTGGTGGCCCGGTCGGCCGCGGAGATGCCGGTGGTGGTCCCCGAGCGGGCGTCGACCGAGATGGTGAAGGCGGTGCGGTAGGGGGCGGTGTTGGCCGGCACCATCTGCGGCAGGTCGAGCTGGTCGAGCCGCTCGCCCAGCATCGGGGTGCAGATGACCCCGGAGGTGTGCCGCACGAAGAAGCCGATCTTCTCGGCGCTGACCGCGTCGGCGGCCATGATCAGGTCGCCCTCGTTCTCGCGGTCGGCGTCGTCGACCACCACCACCATCTCGCCGGCCGCGATGGCGGCGGCGGCCTCCGGCACGGTGGCGAAGCCGGTCATGGCCGCACCCCTCCCTTCCACGCGCCGAGCAGGCGCTCCACGTACTTGGCGACCACGTCGACCTCCAGCTGCAGCGGGTCGCCGGGCCGGCGCTGGCCCAGGGTGGTGACCTGCAGGGTGTGCGGCACCAGCGCGACCCCGAACCAGCCCGGGCCGAGCCCGGCGACGGTGAGGCTGACCCCGTCGATCGCGATCGACCCTTTCTCCACCACGTACCGGGCGAGGGGCTCGGGCAGCTCCACCCGCAGCTCCTCCCCGTCGCCGACCGGCCGGCGCTCCAGCAGCCGCGCGACCCCGTCGACGTGGCCCTGGACGAGGTGGCCGCCGAGGCGGCCGCCGGCGGCCAGCGGCCGCTCCAGGTTGACCCGGTCGCCGGGGCGCAGCCGGCCGAGCGCGGTGCGCCGCAGGGTCTCGGCGACCAGGTCGGCGCTGAAGCCGTCGGGTTCGCGGCCGGCCACGGTGACGCAGCAGCCGTTGACCGCCACCGAGTCGCCGAGCGCCAGGTCGGCGGCCAGGAACGGCGCGGCCAGCCGCAGCCGCGCCCCCGACCCGTTGGGCGCGGCCGCCACCTCGGCGACCGTGCCGACGCCCTCGACGATGCCGGTGAACATCAGCCGCCTCCTTCCTCCCTGGGTGCCGGCTCGGCGACCACGCGCAGGTCGGGGCCGAGGCGGTCGACCGAGTGGACCCGCAGCGCCCGGCCGGCGGCCAGGGTTGGGGCGCCGGGGCCGGCCAGCAGGCCGGGGGCGCCGTCGCCGCCCAGCACCAGCGGCGCCAGGTACCAGACCAGCCGGTCGGCCAGGCCGGCGGCCCACAGGCTGGCGTGCAGCCGCGGGCCGCCCTCCACCAGCAGCTCCAGCACCCCCCGCTGCCCGAGCGCCTTGAGCAGCTGGGCCAGGTCGACCCCGGCCGGCGCCTCGGCGCAGACCAGCACCTCGGCGCCGGCCGCCGACCAGGCCTCGACCGCCGCGGCCGGCGCGGCGGCGGTGGTAGCGACCAGGGTGGGCGCCTGCCCGTCGAACAGGTGGCCGCCCGCGCCGACCCTGCCGGCCGCGTCGACCAGCACCCGCAGCGGCTGGCGGCCGGCGTGGCCGGGCAGCCGCACGGTCAGGCGCGGGTCGTCGGCCAGGGCGGTGCCGGCGCCGACCGCCACCGCGTCGGCCTCGGCGCGCAGCCGGTGCGCGTCGGCCCGGGCCAGCTCCCCGGTGATCCACTGGGAGCTGCCGTCGGCGGCGGCGACCTTTCCGTCCAGGCTCGCCGCCGCCTTGAGGGTGACCCGCGGCCGGCCCAGCCGGCGGTGCAGCAGGAAGGCGGCGTTCTGCTCGGCGGCGCGCTCCGCGCCCGGCCCGACGGCGACCGCCACCCCGGCGGCCCGCAGGCGCGCCAGGCCCGCCCCGTCGACCTGCGGGTCGGGGTCGCGCAGGGCGGCGACCACCCTGGCGACCCCGGCCGCCAGCAGCGCGTCGGCGCACGGCGGGGTGCGCCCGTGGTGGGCGCACGGCTCCAGGGTCACGTAGCAGGTCGCCCCGGCGGCCAGCGGCCCGGCCGCGGCCAGCGCCAGCGCCTCGGCGTGCGGCTCCCCGGCCGCCCGGTGGTAGC
>DASQWY010000256.1:0-2319 GCA_035640005.1 Actinomycetes bacterium | reverse complement strand
ACCAAGGCAAAGCTGTACCCACGCGGCAACGCACGACCACCCGACCTGCAAAGCACCACAACCCACGCGGCAAAGCGCAACCCACGCGGCAAACCACCTCCACCGGCGCGGCAAAGGCGGGGAGGGGGCGGCGGCGCGCGGTGACGGGCTGGACCGATCGGGTTGACCGGCAGGCCCGAAGAATCTAGGTTTGTTCCCGCTCAGAAACATTTCGGTTCCGGATGGAAACGTTTCTGCACCGGACGTGCCGAGGGAAGGATGCGGCATGAGCAGAAGGTCGTCTGTGCTGGTCCTGGTGGCGGTGGGGATTCTCACGGCCGCGCTCATCGCCGGATCGTCGGTGGTCACGGCGCTGGCGACCGGCGACCACAGCGCGGCCGGCGGCCCGCGCTGGGTGGACAGCTGGGTGTCGATGCCGCAGCTCACCGAGCCCTCCAACATGCCGCCCGCGCCCTTCACCCAGGACAACCTCGTCTTCGCCGACAGCACCCTGCGCCAGACCATCCACACCTCGGTGGGTGGCCAGCAGCTACGGCTGCGGGTGTCGAACGCGTTCGGCGGCGCGGCGCTGCCGGTCACCGCCGCCTCGGTGGCGCGGCCGGCCGGCGGGCAAGCGGGGGTCAGCGCGATCGAGCCGGGCAGCTCGCGGCCGCTGACCTTCGGCGGCCGGACGCAGGTGGTCATCCACGTCGGTGCGCAGGTGGTGTCCGACCCGATCCAGTTCCCGGTGGCTCCGCGGTCCAACCTCACCGTCACGCTCTACCTGGCCCAGGGGCAGGCCTCCAACAACATCACCTCGCACCCCGGCTCCCGCACCACCTCCTACATGGTGACCGGCAACCACCTCCAGGACGCGGACCTGCCGGAGGCGGCCCACGTCGACCACTGGTACTTCATCAGCGGCGTGGAGGTGTGGTCGATGCCGACCACGTCGGCCGCCGTCATGCTCGGCGACTCGCTGACCGACGGCCGCGGCTCCACCACCAACGGCAACGACCGCTGGCCGGACCAGTTGCTCGACCGGCTCCAGGCCAACCGCGCCACCGCCGACGTCGCGGTGGTGAACCAGGCCGCCGGCGGCAACCGGGTCCTCAACGACGGCCTCGGCCCCAACGCCCTGGCGCGGCTGGACCGCGACGTGCTGGCCCAGAGCGGGGCCGGGTGGCTGGTCGTCTTCGAGGGCGTCAACGACATCGGCACCGCCCCCGCCACCCCGGCCGACCAGCAGGCCGTCACCGACGACCTGATCTTCGCCTACGACCAGATCATCACCCGCGCCCACGCGGTGGGCATCCGGGTCTACGGCGCGACGCTGACGCCGTTCGGCGGCAACACCGGCTACGACGATGCCGCGGGCATCCGCGAGACCTCCCGCCAGGCGGTCAACCAGTGGATCCGCGGCAGCCACCGGTTCGACGCCGTGATCGACTTCGACCTCGCCGCCCGCGACCCGGCCAACCCTCGCCAGCTCCTCCCCTCCGCCGACGTCGGCGACCACCTGCACCTCAACCCCTCCGGCTACAAGCTGCTGGCCGACGCCGTCCCCGCTCAGCTCTTCAGCTGATCAGCTCGCTCCGGCGGTAAACCTCCCATCCGGGTGCCACCCTGGGCCCGGGTGGGACGTGTACCTGTCGCACGGCGACGCGATCAGGTGGAGGGAGGGCGGCGATCACCAGGCGCTCGTTCGAGGAGTTCTACGCCGGGACGGTCGACCGGCTCCTCGGCCAGCTCTTCCTCGTCACCGCGGACCTGCACGAGGCGGAGGAGGTGGTCCAGGAGGCGTTCGTCCGCGCCGCCAGCCGCTGGGGACGGCTCGAGGCCTACGACGTGCCCGAGGCCTGGGTGCGCCGGGTGGCCATGAACCTGGCCGCCGACCGCGCCCGCTGGCGGCGGCGCCGGCAGGTGCTGCTGCGCCGCCTCGGCGAGCCACCGCAGGTGCCCGCCGCCTCCGTCGACGCGCTCGCGCTCGCCGACGCGCTGCGGTCGCTGCCGGTCTCGCACCGCCAGGCGATCGTCCTGCACTACCTGGTCGACATGCCGGTCGAGGAGATCGCCAGGACGCTCGGGACCTCGCCCGGGACGGTGAAGAGCTGGCTGGCGCGGGGTCGCCGTGCGCTGGCGGCCGTGCTTGGTGAGCGTCAGGAGACGTGGAGCACATGACGGAGTTGCGACAGCGCCTGGAGGAGCTGGCGGGCAGCGCGGCGCAGCAGGCGCGCAGGCCGGCGCCGGCGGTGGTGGCTCGGCGGGGCCGCCGGCGGCGCCTGCGGCGGGCTGGTGGTGTCGCGCTGCTGCTGGTGGCGGTCGCCGGCGGGGTGGTCG
>DASQWY010000255.1:0-5401 GCA_035640005.1 Actinomycetes bacterium | reverse complement strand
GGGTCCACGCCGCCGATCAGCCCGAAGTCCATCAGGATCGGGTTGTGGCCGCGCAGGAACGACTTCCACGCCCACAGCGGGTCGTTGACCTTGCGCTGGTCCGGGACGGGGTACTGCATGGTCATCCCGACCGGGTGCCGGTCGTAGCCCATCCGCCGCTCGTACTCCTTGACGAACCCGATCACCCAGTACTGCCAGTGCGTGGAGTCGCCGACCGGCGTCGGGACCGACGAGCCGTCGGGCAGCTCGACCGAGCCGGCGTCGGCGCCCGACGACTCGTTCGCGACCTCGTACAGGACGCCCGGCAGGTCGTGGACGGTGTCGACCACCTTCCGCAGGTACGCCTCCTGGAGCGCCTGGACGCGCGGGTCCAGCGGCAGCACCTGGTAGTCGACGGTCGAGCCGATGCCGACCCCGTTGAGGTTGTTGGCGGCGTGGAACGGGTGCCCCTCGAGGTTGTAGGGCGGCGGGCTCAGGTGCAGCGCCCAGCCCTCGAACAGCATCACCGCCACGTAGATGCCCGCCTCGCCGGCGGCGGCCACCCGGTCGCGGAGCCGGTCGAAGTACGCCCGGTCGAACCTTGACAGGTCGAACCTCGGCCCGCCGTCGGTGGCCGTTCCCGGCCCGGTCCGCGGCTGCGGCGCCATGCACAGGTGGACGCCGCCGCCGGCGGCCTGGGACCGGAAGTGCTCCCAGCGCCACAGGCGGATGAGGTTGTGGCCGCGGTCGGCGAGGAAGCGCAGGTAGGCGGGGTAGTCGAACGGTTCCGGCGCCTCGGCGCAGTCCGCGCCGGGGCCCATGCCGTCGTGGAGGTTGTTCCACACGTGCGAGCCGGTCAGGTAGACCGCCTCGCCGGAGGCGGTCGCGAACCAGCGCGGGTTGGCCGCCGAGACCACCAGGGGCCCGGCGACCCGGCGCTCGTCAGCCGCCATGTCGAGCAGGCCCTTACCCGAGGTCCGTCCCCGGCAAGCGGGGGGCGCGTTAGGCTGGCATGCCACCAATCCCGGACGAAGGAGCCCGCGATGGTCAAGCTGGTCGCCATGTTCACCAAGCCCGACGACCCGGAGGCCTTCGACCGGGCCTACTTCGACGCCCACCTGCCGCTGAACGCCAAGACGCCCGGCCTGCGCCGCACCGAGGTGACCAGGGTCACCGGCGCCCCGCGGGGCGAGAGCCCCTGGTACCTCGTGACCGAGATGTTCTACGACGACGAGGCGTCGATGCGCGCGGCCTTCGCCAGCCCCGAGGCGGCCTCCGCGGCCAGGCAGCTGATGACCTTCGCCAAGGGCCTGGTCACCATGTACACCGCCACCGTGGTCGACGAGCGCGGCAACCCGGCATGAGCAGCCTGGAGGTCCGCCGCGAGCAGGGCGCGGCCTGGCTCACCCTGAACCGGCCCGAGGCGCTGAACGCCCTCGACGGGCCGACCAAGGACGCGCTGGTCGACGCCTTGCGGGCGGCCGCCGAGGACGACGCGGTCCGGGCGGTCGCCCTTACCGGCGCCGGCCGCGCCTTCTGCGTCGGCCAGGACCTGCGCGAGCTGGAGGGCAGCTACCGGGCGGGCCGCACGCCCGACCTGGCCAGCGCGCTGGAGCGCCACTACGCGCCCGCCTGCCGGCTGCTGGCGGAGATGCCCAAGCCGACCGTTGCCGTGCTGAACGGGGTCGCGGCCGGGGCGGGCGTGTCGCTGGCGGCAGCCTGCGACCTGCGGCTGGCCAGCTCGGCGGCGCGCTTCCGGCTGGCGTTCGCGGGCATCGCGCTGATCCCCGACGCCGGCTCCACCTGGCACCTGCCGCGGCTGCTGGGGCTGTCGCGGGCGCTGGAGCTGGCGCTGCTCGGCGACTGGGTGGAGGCCGACCAGGCGCTCCAGTGGGGCCTGGTCAACCGGGTGTGGCCGGCCGAGGCGTTCGCCGAGCAGGCCGCGGCCGCGGTCGCCGCCCTGGCCGCCGGGCCGACCCAGGCGTTCGCCCGCACCAGGGCGCTGTACCGCGAGCACCTGGCCGTCGACCTGCCCACCGCCCTGGCCGGCGAGGCCAAGGCGCAGGTCGCCGCGGCGCAGACCGACGACCACCTGGAGGGCGTCACCGCCTTCCTGGAGAAGCGCCCGCCCCGGTTCCAGGGCGCCTAGCCACAGCAAGGAGCGAGCATGGCAGCCGACGTGCAACTGTTCCTCGACGGCCAGCTGGTCGAGGCGGCCAGCGGCGAGACCTTCGAGACGATCGACCCGTCCACCGGCCGGCCGCACGCGACCGTGGCGCGGGCCGCCGCCGCCGACGTCGAGCGGGCCGTGCGGGCGGCCAGGGCCGCCTTCGAGGACGGCCGCTGGTCGGGCCTGCGGCCCGAGAAGCGGGCCGCCACCCTGCAGGCGGTGGCGGGCAAGCTCAAGGAACAGGCGGGCCGCCTGATCGAGCTGGAGGTCCGCGACGCCGGCGGGACCGTCCGCAAGACCAAGTCGGCCGACGTGGCCGGCGCGATGTTCACCTTCCGCACCTTCGCCGAGCTGGCCGCCAGGATCCCGGCGGAGCGGCCGCTGCCGTTCACGGTGGCGCCCGGCCCCAGCCACAACTACGTCCGGCGCGAGCCGGTCGGGGTCTGCGCCGGCATCATCCCCTGGAACTTCCCTATCCAGAACGCCGCCTGGAAGCTCGCCCCCGCCCTGGCCGCCGGCAACACGGTGGTGCTGAAGCCGGCCGAGCAGACCCCCTGCACCGCCGTCGAGCTGGCCAGGCTGTGCGCCGAGGCGGGCGTGCCCGACGGGGTGGTCAACGTGCTGCCCGGCTTCGGCGAGGAGGCCGGCGAGCCGCTGGTCGCCTCGCCAGGGGTCGACAAGGTGGCCTTCACCGGCTCCACCGAGGTCGGCAGGCGGGTCGCGGCCACGGCCGCGCGGACGGTGAAGAAGGTGCTGCTGGAGCTGGGCGGCAAGTCGGCCAACATCCTGCTGGACGACGCCGACCTGGACCTGGCCGTCGACGGCGCCGCCTACGCGATCTTCTTCCACCAGGGGCAGGTGTGCACCGCCGGCAGCCGGCTGCTGGTGGCCCGGCCCGTCTACGACGAGGTGGTCGCCCGGCTGGTCGAGCTCGCCGAGCGGATCACCGTCGGCCCGGCCGCCGACCCGGCCTCGGACATGGGGCCGCTGGTCTCCGCCGAGCAGCTGGAGCGGGTCGAGCGCTACGTGCGGGTCGGCCAGGAGGAGGGGGCCAAGCTGGCCACCGGCGGGCGGCGGGTGGCCGTGCCCGGCCACGAGGGCGGCTACTACTACGCCCCGACCATCTTCACCGACGTCGACCCCGGCGCCACCATCGCCCAGGAGGAGATCTTCGGGCCGGTGCTGGCGGTGATCCCCTTCGACGGCGACGAGCAGGCGGTCGCCATCGCCAACGACTCGGCCTACGGCCTGGCGGGGGCGGTCTGGAGCCGCGACTCCGCCCGGGCGGTGCGCCTGGCCGAGCGGCTGCGCACCGGCACCGTCTGGGTCAACGACTACCACCTGCTCAACCCCAGGTACCCGTTCGGCGGCTACAAGCAGTCGGGGGTCGGCCGCGAGCTGGGCGAGGAGGGCTACCTGGAGTACACCGAGGTCAAGCACGTCCACGTCGACATCTCCCAGCAGCGGGCGCGGCACCGCTGGTTCGACGTGACCGTGCCCCGCCGGCCCGGGCCGGAGGCCGCGCCCGGCGCCGGGCGCGCCACCCCGGGCGCCTGACGCCCGGTGGGCACGCCGCCGGCCGCCGCCGGCACCGCCGCCTGGGACCGCCCGGTCCCGGCGGCCGTCGACGCCTACTGGGCCGCCGAGCTGGCCTGCGACCCGGCCGCGCTGGCCGGGCCGGGCGCGGCCGTGACCGTGCTGGCCGGCGCGGCCGCCGAGCGCCAGCCGTACGCGCTGGCGTTCCGGCGGCCGGCGATGCTGCTGCTGGCGGTGCCGCCCGGCTGGCGGGCGGCCGCGGCGGCCTGGCTGGCCGGCCGCGACCCGGCCGGGGCGTTCGACCCTGGGCGGCTGGCGGCCGCCTTCGGCGCGGCGGCGACCGAGGTGGTCGGCCCCGCCTACCAGGGCTGGGTCGACGCGGCCGGCTTCCGGCCGGCGGCCGAGGCTGGCGTGCGGCGCCTCGGCGACGGCGACCGCGCCGCCCTCGCCGAGCTGCGCCGGGCGGCCGGGGAGACGGCCTGGGAGCACAGCGCCCTGGACCCCGACGAGCCGCCGCTGTTCGGCCGCTTGGAGGGCGCCACCCTGGTCGCGGCCGGCACCCTGACCGGATGGGGCGGGGCGGTCGCGCACGTCGGCATCCTGACCCGGCCGGGGCACCGCGGCCGCGGCCACGGCCGGGCGGTGGTCAGCGCGATGACCCGCGCCGCCCTGGCCGCCGGGGCGGTGCCGCACTACCAGACCCTGGACGCCAACGGCCCGTCGCTGGCGGTGGCCCGCGCCCTCGGCTACCGGCGGCACGCCAGCACCCTGGCGGTTCGCCTCGCCCGCCCCGCGCCCTGAGGCGCCGGCCCGTCAGCCGCCGCGGCGGCCGGGCGCCGGCGCGGCGGCGACGTGGTCGGCGGCCCAGGCGCGCCGCTCCCCCATCGGCCGCCCGGCCCCGACGGTGGTGTCGCTGGTGGTCTGCAGCTCCATCTCGGCGTTCAGCTCGGCGCCGACCAGCACCGCGAAGGCCGACAGGAACAGCCAGAACAGCAGGATCACGATGCCGCCGAGGGCGCCGTAGGTGCGGTTGTAGTTGCCGACGTGGCTGGCGTAGAAGGAGAAACCGACCGAGGCGACGATCCACAGCAGGGTCGCCGCGGCCGAGCCCCAGCTCAGCCAGGACCAGCGCGGCTGGTCGCGGTCGGGCGCCAGCCGGTACAGCACCGCCAGGCCGACGGCGACCAGCGCCGCCAGCAGCGGCCAGCGGCCGATCACCAGCACCAGCCGCACGACCGTCGGCAGGTGGCTGGCGACCGCCGGCAGCCCGACCAGCAGGGCCAGGGCGACGGTGGCGACCACCATCGCGCCGAGGGTCACCAGCAGCGCCAGGCCGCGCAGCTTCAGGAAGCCGCGCCGCTGCGGCTCGCCGTAGGCCATGTTGACCCCGGTGATCAGCGCCTTCATGCCGCTGGAGGCGCTCCACAGGGCGGTGAGGATGCTGAGGACCAGGGCCAGGCTGAGCGCCCTGCCGGCGCCGCCGGTGATCTGCGCGATCTGGTCCCGGACGATCCGGGTGGTCCCGGCGGGCAGCAGCTTCGACGACTGCTCGATCTGGCGGCGGACGGTGTCGGGGTTGGCGACCAGCCCGTACACCGAGACGATCGCGATGATCGCCGGGAACAGCGACAGCAGCGCGTAGAAGGCGACCCCGGCCGACAGCAGCGGCACCTGGTCCCGCTTGACCTCGGTCTTGACCCGCAGCGCGATGTCCTT
>DASQWY010000254.1:0-6074 GCA_035640005.1 Actinomycetes bacterium | reverse complement strand
GCCGCCAGCGGGCGCCCAGGCGGGCGTTGCGGGCGCCGGCGGCGGCCACCGCGGCGGCGGCCAACCGGGCGGTCACCGCCGGGCCGGCCAGCCGCGCCTCCCGCACCGCCAGCGCCTCCCCGGACGGCCCGGCCGGCGACGGGGCGACCCGGTCGGCCGGCCTGGCCAGCCGGCCGAGCAGGCCACGCAGCTCGGGCGCTGGGCGGCCGCCGCCCCGCCAGTCGGTGGCCGGCGCCGGCAGCGGCCCGCCCGCCAGCGCGGCGAGCAGGGCGACCAGGCCGAGGCCGTCGAAGGCGGCGTGGTGGCAGGCGACCGCCAGCCGCCGGCCGCCGGCCCCGACCAGCACCCGCAGCGGCGCCTCGGCGGCCAGGTCGAAGCGCCCGACCAGCCCGGGCGCGGCCAGCGGCTCGCCGTCGACGGCCAGCGGCGCCGCCGGCGCCCCCGCGTGCCAGACCTCGCCGCGCAGCCGCGCGCCGACCAGCGGCACGGCCCGGTGCAGCTCGGCCAGGCGCCCTCCCAGGTCCTCGACGGGCGCGGCCAGGGTCGCGGCCGCCACCACCACCCAGCCGGTGCGCCGGTCCGGGAAGCGCAGCAGGGCGAGCGCGTTCCGCGACACGGGCGCCGGCAGCGACCCGGCGACCGTGTGGGTCACCGCCTGAGGCCCAGGTACAGCACGGTCGGGGACAGCAGCGCGACTCGCCTGGCGACCAGGTCGAGCGGCCGGCACCAGGGCCGCCGCCGCCACTCCTCCGCGAACCCGAGCGGGTGCAGCGTGTAGCCGAACTTCGGGCTGCCGTCCAGGCGGCGCAGCAGCGACCCCAGGGTGTAGCGCAGCACGTGGGTCGGATCCATGTGCGCGTGGGGCGACAGCCGGTTCGGCACGGTGATCACGACCTTGCGGTCGGCGACCGCCTCGATCGCCGCCAGCACCCCGTCCAGCTCCGCGGCGGGCACGTGCTCGACCAACTCGCTGCAGAAGACCACGTCGGCGGCTGGGACGTGCTCGGCGAGCCGCTCGACCCGGTCGCAGACCACCCGGTCGTAGGCGCCGGTCGCCCGCGCGTGCCCGCACAGCACCGGGTCGTGGTCGATGCCGACCACGCTGGCCGCCCGGCGCCGCAGCGCCGGGCCGTACAGCCCGGAGCCGCAGCCGACGTCCACGGCCGAGCCCGCCCCGTCCAGCTCCCGGTCGATCAGCGCCACCATCCGGCCGTCGACCCGGCGGTCCAGGTAGCGCCGGGTCAGCTCCCGGTCGATGCTCTCCGCCATGCCTGGGAGCCTACCGCCAGGCCGGCGGAGGTCGCGGGCGTCTGGCAGACTGCCGGCATGGCCGACGACCCCTTCCTGGACGCCCTCCGCGCCGACGGCGCCGCCCTGGCCGCCGCCGCGCGCAAGGGCCTGGACGCCGACGTGCCGCCCTGCCCCGGCTGGACCGTCGCCGACCTGGTGCTCCACACCGGCATGGTCCACCGGCACAAGAGCGAGGTCGTCCGCGGCCGGCTGGCGGCGCCGCCGCGGCCCTGGCCGCCGCCGCCCCCGCCCCGCGAGCAGCTGCTCGGCTGGTACCAGGACGGCCTGCGCGAGCTGGCCGACTTGCTCGCCGGCGCGGACCCCGCCACTCGCGTGTGGAGCTGGTACGCGCCCGACCAGACGGTCGGGTTCTGGCGGCGGCGCATGGCCCACGAGACCGCCGTGCACCGGGTCGACGCCGAGTTGGCCCACGGCAAGGCGGCCCCGATCCCCGCCGCGCTGGCCGCCGACGGGGTCGACGAGCTGCTCGACGCGTTCCTGGTGCCCGGGCTGGAAGGCGGGCCGGTCGGCGGCCGCGGCCAGGCGGTCCACCTGCACGGCACCGACGCCGACGGCGAGTGGCTGCTGCGCCTGCTGCCGGCCGGCGTGGAGGTCGTGCGGGGCCACGCCAAGGGCGACGCCACCGCCCGCGGCACCGTCTCCGACCTGTACCTGTTCCTGTGGGGGCGGGCGCCGCTGGAGCGCTTGGAGGTGTTCGGCGACCGGGCGCTGCTGGCGCGCGTGCGCGAGCTGGCCGTCGGGGCCACCCAGTAGCGGATGGAGCTCCGCGAGGCGATCCGGCGGCGGCGGATGGTGCGCCGCTTCGACCCGCGCCCCGTCCCCGCCGAGCTGCTGGACCGGGTGCTGGAGAGTGCCCTGCACGCCCCCTCGGCCGGCTTCAGCCAGGGGCTGGACCTGCTGGTGCTGCAGGGCGCCGAGGCGGTCGCCGGCTTCTGGCGGACCACCGCCGACCCGGCCAGGGAGCAGCCCTACTCGACCGCCGAGCCCGCCGCGATCGTGCTGGTCCTGTCCAACCGGCAGGCGTACCTGGACCGCTACGCCGCGCCGGACAAGGCCGGGCTCGGCATGGACGTCGAGGCCGGCTGGCCGCTCCCCTACTGGGACCTGGACGCGGCCATGGCGGCGATGCTGCTGCTGCTCGCCGCCGTCGACGCCGGCCTGGGCGGCTGGTTCCTGGGCGTGTTCCACGGCGAGGCCGAGCTGCTCGCCGGGCTCGGCGTCCCGCCGGGCCACCGCCTGATCGGCGCGGTCGCGCTCGGCTGGCCGGCCGCCGACGACCGCCCCAGCGGCTCCCCGCGGACCCGGCGCCGGCGGACCCTCGCCGAGATCGTCCACTACGGCCGCTGGTGACGCGCGACCCTACTGCACGTCGAACTCGTTGCCCTCGATGTCGCGCATGTTCACGCAGTACTCGCCGTACTGCTCCTGCACGCCGAGGCGGGTCGCGCCCAGCCCCTCCAGCCGCTGGACCTCCACGTCGACCCGGCGGCGGCGTTCCTCCGGCGGCGTCCCGCGCGGCCCGCCCGCGTTCACGTCGAGGTGGACGCGGTTCTTGACGGTCTTGGGCTCGGGCACCCGCTGGAAGTAGATCCGCGGGCCGACCCCTTCGGGGTCGCTGCAGGCGTTGGCCGAGTTCCACTCCGACTCGGGAACGCCGTGGGCGGTGAGCCACTCCGGCCAGCTCGCGTAGCCCTCGGGCGGCTCGTCCGCCTTGTATCCCAGGGTGGCGCTCCAGAACTCGCTCATGCGCGAGGGATCGGCGCAGTCGAACACCACCTGCACTGACGTTGCCACGGCTGGCCTCCTCGGTCGGTCGGCGGGACGGCAGCCTACCGCGGGCGGCCGACAACATGGCCGAGCCGCCCGTTGACGGCGGGGTGGCCCTGTGCTCGGCTTGGGCCGGTCGCCAGTCCCGGGACCGCTGCGCCCGCGCCGTCCGTCGAAGGGGAGCGAACATGCTGGTCGGTGAGCTCCGGCGGCAGCTGACCGCCGAAGGCAAGCCCTGGACCGTGAGCGAGCACCTTGACGACGACCAGCAGGTGCCGGCCTTCGCGCTCGGCGTGCCCTCGGCCGAGCGCCTGGTAGCCGCCGCGGACGTGCCCCCGGTCGACTTTCCCGCGCTGCTCGGCGGCCGGCCGCCGGCCAACCCCTTCCTGACCCGGCGGCGGGTCGGGCTCGGGTTCCTGGCCCCGGACGGCCTGGGAGTTGCGGCCCCGCGGGCGCCGCAGGCGAGGTCCGCGGCGGTCGACTGGCGCCAGCGCTGGAGCTGGCGGTGGATCACCACCGTCCGCGACCAGGGCCCGTGCGGCGCCTGCTGGGCGTTCTCGGCCACCGCCCTGGTCGAGGCGATGGTCCGCATCGAGCACTCGGTGTGGACGACACGCTCCGAAGGCGACGTGCACGACGGCATGGGCCATGCGTGCGACGACGCCGACTGGCCCGAGGTCGCCCTGGACTGGATCCGCCACCACGGCATCGCCGACCCCGGCGTGTGGCCGTACCACACCGACGGCGCGCCCTACCGGCCCGCCGCCGACCGCACCGGCCGCACGGTCAACCTCTCCGCGGCGGCGACCTCGCTCGGGGACACCGAGGACCAGAAGACCTGGCTCGACTCGGTCGGGCCGCTGGTGGCCGTGTTCGAGGTCTGGGACGACTTCTACGGGCTCGGCAGCGGCGTCTACCACAAGCTGCGCACGGCCACCTACTCGGGGCTGCACGCGGTGCTGGTGGTCGGCTACGACGACGCGGCCCGCTGCTGGATCGTCAAGAACTCCTGGGGCACCGGGTGGGGCGACCACGGCTTCGGGCGGATCGGCTACGGCCAGGTCGCCATCGACGACTACGCCAAGTACGGTCAGCGCGGCACCGACCCGGACCCCTGGACCAAGCGGCGGCTGCACGGCGGGGCCCTGCACGAGAGCGGCAACGGCAGCGCCCACCGCAACTTCGAGCTGCTGGCGCCGGCCGGCGCCGACCTGCGCCTGTGGTCGCGGCAGGGCTCGGCCCCGCTGGCCTGGAGCGAGCTGGGAACGGTGGGGGTCGACGACGCCGCCGGCCCGCCGGCCGCGATCGAGTCGACCTTCGGGCGGCACCTGGAGGCCTGCTACGCCACCACCTCCGGACGGTTGCGGCTGGTGGTGAACGGCGACCCGGCCGGCGCGCCGAAGTGGGCGGTCGGCGAGCCGTTCGGGCCGGCCGACGCCGACGGCGTCCCAGCCTTCGTCCAGTCCAGTTACGGCCACCCGGGCCACTTCGAGGTGGTGGTCCGCACCGCCGACGGCCGGCTCAACCACTGGTGGCGCGCGAGCGCGCCGCCCTGGACCTGGACCGACGCGGGCCGCTTCGGCGGGCAGGTCGCCCACAGCGGGGCCACGCTGGTGCAGGCCCGCAGCGGCAACCTCGAGCTGGTGGCCGTGCGCGAGGACGGCAGCATGCAGCTGTGGTGGCGCGACGACCGGCACGGCTTCGTGTGGAAGCCCGGCGAGGTGTTCGGCGCCGGCGTAGCCGGCCCGCCCTGCATGATCGAGGGCCAGTACGGCGCCGGCGACGAGCTGACCGCCGGCAACTACGAGCTGTGCGTGCCCGTCGGTGGCCAGGTCGAGCACTGGTGGCGCGACAACCGCGGAGCCTCCGGCTGGCACCGCACCGGCGCGTTCGGCCACGACGTGCAGGCGGTCCTCGGGCTGGTGGAGGGGAGCTTCGGGTTCCACCTGGAGGTGGTCGTGCAGCGCACCGACGGCCAGCTGCAGCACTGGTGGCGGGACCTCCACGACTGGCACGAGGGGCCGGTCATCGGCTCCACCGCGCCGGCCGGGCCATGACGGCCGGCGGCGACGGGCGGTCGGTGGCCCGGCTGCGGGTCGGGGACCAGCACGTGCTGGAGCTGCCCGGGCTCGGCACCGCCGGCTACCGCTGGCAGTGGACGGTGGCCGGCGACCCGTCGCTGCTGTCGGTGCGGAGGCTGCCGGCCGCCGAGCCGGCGCCGAGGCGGCCGGGGGCGAGCGCCGCCGAGCGCTTCGCGGTCCAGGCGCGGCGGCCGGGCCGGGCCCGGGTCGACTTCGTGCAGCGCCGCCCGTTCGAGCCGGAGGAGGTGCCCCCCAACCGCCGGCACCTGCTGGAGGTGGAGATCCTCCCATGAGGCCCACGGCTATCATCTGCGAGTCCGGTCGAGGTCGAGCAGGGGGACGTGCATGGACGAGATGACGGTCGGGATCGCCGCCCTTGAGCGCACCCCCCTGTTCGCGGGGCTCGACCGCGAGCAGCTCCAGACGGTCCTGCGGGTCGGGCAGCGGGCCTCGTTCCAGGCGGGCCAGGCGATCGTGGAACGGGGCGAGCGGGGCGACGCGATGTACATCATCGAGTCGGGCGCCGCCGAGGTCGACGTGGGCGGGCGCTTCCACCGGCTGGAGCGGGGCGACTTCTTCGGCGAGATGGCCGTGCTGGCCGGCAACCGGCGCGAGGCCACCGTCAAGGCCGTGGAGCCGGTGGAGGCGCTGCGGATCCCCGCCGACGACTTCCAGGCGTTCCTGGTCGAGCACCCCAGCGTGGCGGTGAGCATGCTGAAGAGCCTGGTGGAGCGGCTGCGCGAGGTGCAGGACCGCCTGGACACCTGGATCGGCGGCGTCTGGTGACCCCCGGGTAGCAGTTTCGGACGGTCCGGCCGAAGTGGCAGACTATGGGCCGACCAGGCGGGGGAGGTGGGCGTGACCGGGGTGCAGGCTGGAGCGGGGGGCGGCCCCACCGTCCGCCGCATGCTGGTC
>DASQWY010000253.1:0-5092 GCA_035640005.1 Actinomycetes bacterium | reverse complement strand
TCGATCCGCGTCCTGGTGGTCGCGGCCGCCTGCAGCGTCCTTGAGTACACGAGCTTGTCGGCCGCCTGCCAGATCGCCGCGAACTCCCGCGTGCCGGGCGACTGGGCCGCGGCGGCGGGGTCGGTCTCCCAGACCTGCATCAGCTGGTACAGCCGGCGCCCATACAGGTGGGTGCCGACCGGCCGCAACAGGTCGTTGATGAAGGAGTAGTACTCCTCGCCTGGTGCCCCCCAGTCGAACTTGCCGTCCTCGTCGGCGACGTAGCCGTCAAGGGACGCATTCATCACATAGAGCAGCTTGGCCATGGCGAGCCTTCCTCGAGGTTTGGAGCTGCGCGACCGTCCGTCAGCACCGTACCCCGCGGCTGCGTCACTGCCAGGCAACCACCCCGCCGACCCTGCCTGAGCACGGGTCGCCCAGCCCCGGGCAAGGCAAGGGGCCTGGTCGGTGACCAGGCCCCGCTGGTGGAGGTGGGGAGACTCGAACTCTGGCCCGCCTCCTCAAGCTCCCCTGTAGCTGCGTTGGTTGGTTGACCTGCGATTCCTTCTGACCGGTCGTGACCGCTCGTGCCCGTTGCGCTGCCCAACCTGCCGGCTTCATGTGATCCCGGTTCTGGGCTAAGCGGCACCCGCCGCTGACGCCGCGCAGTGTCACCGAACGCTGACTTGTCTGCAGCAGGCATGAACCGCCCGGCTGACAAGAGCGCGGCGCGGACGCCGGCGTCGACGCAAGGAGGTCGACCGGTGCGGGTGACCGAGCGTGCCCAGCACGCGGTCCTGCAGGCCAAGCAGGAGGCCGCCCGGCTCGGCCACGACCGCGTCGGCACCGGGCACCTGCTGCTCGCCTGAAACTACCCAACAATTCGAAACAAGAGGCTCCCCATAAAGACCACATCTATGCCTGAAGTACACGCCCTGGGTTACTTCCCCACAAGCCGACGGGGACGAACCCGCAAACTGGACCACTCAAGAAGGTGGGCTGCCAGCCGATGCTGAAGGCATGGACACCAAGACTGCACCGTCCCGGTCCAGGGAGCGCTGGATCGCGGTCGGGCAATCCAACGAGCCCGACGCGCGGGCGGCCGGCGCCGCGGCCGCGCGGCAGGCGCTCGACGGCGGCGACGGCCGGCTGCTGATCGTCTTCTGCTCCGACTCCTACGACCTGGCTGCGCTTTCGGCCGGCATCAACGAGACCTCTGGTGGGGTGCCGCTGATCGGCTGCTCCACCGCCGGGGAGATCGCTACCAGCGGCCCCGGCGACGCCAGCGTGGTGGTGGTCGCGCTCGGCGGGCCCGGCTACTCGGTCAACACCGCGGTCGCGACCGGGGTCTCGACCCGGCTGCGCGAGGCGGGCGCCGAGGCGGCCGCCTGCATCGCAGGGGTCGACGACAAGCCGCACCGCATCATGCTGCTGCTCACCGACGGCCTAGCCGGCGACCAGCAGGAGATCGTCCGCGGCGCCTACGGCGTGCTGGGCGCCGGCGTCCCGCTGGTGGGCGGCTGCGCTGGCGACGACCTGCGCATGCGCCAGACCTCCCAGCTGTACGGCGACCAGGTCCTGCACGACGCGGTGGTTGCTGCGGCGGTGGCTTCCGACGCGCCGTTCGGGATCGGGGTCCGGCACGGCTGGCGGAAGATGGGCGAGGCGATGCTGGTCACCCGCAGCGCCAACAACCGCGTGCACTCCCTGGACGACAAGCCGGCCTTGGACGTCTACCTCGACCGCCTGGCCGCGCCGCAGGGCGCCCGCAGCGACCCGGCCGCCTTCACCCGCTTCGCGCTCACCCACCCGCTGGGCCTGAGCCGCCGGAGCGGCGAGGAGGTCCGCTTCGTCGGCGAGGCGAACTTCGAGGACCGCTCCCTTGGCTGCATCGCCGAGGTACCCCAAGGGGGCCTGGCCTGGTTCATGGAGGGCGACGAGGACTCCGTGCTGGAGGCCACCGACACCGCCTGCGCCGACGCCCTGCGGCAACTGGACGGTCGTCCGGCGGCGGGCCTGCTGGCCTTCGACTGCATCGCCCGCCGCGGCGTGCTCGGCGAGGAGGGCATCCGCCGCGAGATCCAGCAGGTCGCCCGACATGCGGACGGGGCGCCAGTGGCCGGCTTCTACACCTACGGCGAGATCGCCCGCATCCAAGGGATCAGCGGGTTCCACAACCAGACGCTGGTCGTGCTCGCGCTGAGCTGACATGTCGGCATCGGCTGGGTTCTGGTCGACCCAGCAACTCACCGAGTTCCTCGCCGCCGTCTCGTCGTGCCCCAACGAGCAGGCGGCCATCCGGGCCGCGGTCGAGCGAGCCGCCGAGGCGCTGGAGAGCGAGGCCGGCGCCGTGGTCCGCGGCGGCCGCCTGGTCTCGACGGTCGGGTTCCCCGAGGGCCAGGCGCCAGAGGCCGACCTGCTGGCCATGGCCGATGGCGCCCGCGCGCACCTCGACCTCCCCGGGGTCCCTGCCTGCGAGACGGCCGTGGCGGTGCTCGACGAGAACCCGCCGGGACAGCTGCTGCTGGCGCGCTCCGGCGACGGCTTCGCGCCAGAGGAGCTCAACCTGCTACGGGGCATGGGCCGGGTGCTCACGCTGACGCTGCGGCAGTTGCACATGCTCGGGGAGGAGCGCCGGCTGCGTGCCGAGCTCCAGGAGCGCCAGCGGCTGCTCGAGCAGCTCTCCCGGGTGCAGCAGGCGATCGCCAACCGGGCCGCGTTGCAGGAGGTGCTGGACACCATCACCGCTGGGGCGGCCGAGCTGCTCGGCAACGAGGTGGTCGGCCTGCGCCTGCTCGACAGCGATGACCAGCGCTACACGCTGCTGATCTCCTCCAGCGGCCTGGACCCGGAACTCGCCAAGCGGCTCTGGCGCACCCCGGTCGGCGAAGGCGTCGCCGGCCGGGCGATCGCCGAGGGAGCCTTGGTCCACGTCGAGGACTACGCCAGCGCCGGTGTGGGCCTGGAGGACCTGACCGCGGATCGCCTGCAAGCGGCGATGGCGGCGCCGGTGCGCGAGGACGGCCAGATCGTCGGCAGCCTGGTCGTCGGGTCGTACCGACCCGGTCGGGTCTACTCCCAGAGCGAGCAGTCCGCCCTGCTCAACTTCGCCGACCACGTGAGCCTGGCGCTGACCGACGCCAAGACCCTGGACGCCGTCCGCCAGGCGTTCCACGACGCCCTCACGGGCCTGCCGAACCGAGCGCTGTTCCTTGACCGGCTCGAGCACGCGCTGGCCCGCGCCCGGCGAGCGAAGGCCACCCTGACTGTGCTCTTCGTCGACCTGGACCGCTTCAAGCTCATCAACGACACCCTCGGCCACGCCGCCGGCGACGAGCTGCTGGTCCAGGCCGCCCAGCGCCTGCGGGCGAGCGTGCGCGAGGCCGACACCCCCGCAAGGTTCGGCGGCGACGAGTTCGCCGTCCTGCTGGAGGACGACACCCACACCGCCGACGCCATCCAGGTCGCCCAACGGGTGATCGACGCCCTGAAGGTGCCGTTCGACGTGCGCGACCGCGAGGCGTTCGTCAGCGCCAGCGTCGGCATCGCGACCAGCCATGCCGGGCAGGAGGACGCCGCCGACCTGCTCCGCAACGCCGACGTCGCGATGTACCGGGCGAAGCAGGAGGGGTCGGGGACCTACCACGTCTTCGAGCCGGGCATGCAGGTCGCGTTGATGGAGCGCCTGGAGCTGGAGGCGGACCTGCAGCGGGCGGTCGAGCAGCAGGAGTTCAGCGTGGTGTACCAGCCGATCATGTCGCTGGAGAAGCCGGTAATGTCCGGGTTTGAGGCCCTGGTTCGCTGGTCGCACCCAACCCGCGGCATGGTCTCGCCCGCGGACTTCATCCCCCTGGCCGAAGAGACCGGGTTGATCCTCCCGATCGGCCACTGGGTGCTCAACGAGGCGTGCCGCCAGGCGGCGCAATGGCAGCTCGAGTATCCCGCCGACCCGCCAAGGACGGTCAGCGTCAACCTGTCGGCCCGCCAGCTGCGGCAGGCCGGCCTTGTCCAGGAGGTCGACGGCGCCCTGGCGGCAAGCGGGCTGGACCCTCGCTTGCTGGTCCTGGAGATCACCGAGTCGCTGCTCATCCAGGACACCGAGGCCACGATCGCCAAGCTGCGGGAGCTCAAGGGGCTCGGCGTGCACCTGGCAATCGACGACTTCGGCACCGGCTACTCCTCGCTGAGCTACATCCGGCAGCTCCCGGTGGACATCCTCAAGGTCGACAAGTCGTTCATCGACGCGGTCCACGAGAGTCCAGAGGCGTCGGCGGTCGCCAGGGTGATCATCCGCCTTGGCCGCACCCTCAACCTCCGCACCGTCGCGGAAGGGATCGAAGAGTCCGCGCAGGTCGAGGCGCTGCGGGCGATGCAGTGCCAGCTCGGCCAGGGTTACCTGTTCGCCAAGCCGCTGAGCAGTGCCGAGCTGGAGCAACTCCTGTCCGCAGCCGACACCACGCGGCGCGAGCCGGCAACGGGCTGACCGGGCACACCGAGCGTCATGCTCGGCGGCTCCAGTGCGGGGACTCGATCGAAGGCACGGAACGGCACAGGTCAAGGGCATCAAGGCCATGCATCACCACCAGCGCCATGGTCGACGTCCATGACCCTGGACCGCTACGGGCACCTGTTCTCGGAGGGGCTGGACCACCTGGCCGACTGTCGGGACCGGGCGTGCGCGAAGGCCAGCGTGTACCCAGCGTGTACCGACGCCTCGGCGGCCGGCCCGGGCAAGGCAAAGGGCCTGGTCTGTGACCAGGCCCTGCTGGTGGAGGTGGGGAGACTCGAACTCCACCGCGCCTATCTCCTGCATCCGAGGTCAAGCCGCTGGAGGCGGAGCGACCTGTAGGTTCGCCGAACGTCCGGTGTCCGCTGCTGCCCGCTGCTGTCCGTGGTTCGCCCGGCGGCTGCGGACCCAGCACGGACCGACGGGTCCGTCCGGTCGGTGACGCCGCTGGCGCCCGGTTGTCGCTGGCCCGTGACCGGACCGGCCAGCCCCCAAGGATCGCCGGCTTGGCGGTCCTCGTGCTGGCCAGGGTAGCGATCGGCGTCCCCGTAAGCTCCGTGGGCCCAAGTCAAAGAGCAAGGGCGAAACAAACAGATGCCGACCAGG
>DASQWY010000252.1:0-4444 GCA_035640005.1 Actinomycetes bacterium | reverse complement strand
TTCAGCGCGCGGATCGGGGCGCAGCAGGGGGTGCGGGCGGCCAGGGCGCTCGCCGAGCAGGGCTGGACCACGGCCAGGGCGATGGGCGCGACCTCCTGGGAGGAGCGGGTGCGGGTGCTCAACCGCAATGGCTACGCGCGCTACGACGAGCGGACGTCGTCGATGCTGGGCGACGCCTGCCAGCTGCTGCTCGACCGCTACGGCGGCGACGTCCGAAAGCTGCGGGAGGAGGCCGGGCGCGACCCCGCCGCCGAGCGGCGGCTGCTCAAGCAGCTCAAGGGCATGGGAGACGTCGGCGTGGACATCTTCTTCCGCGAGGTCCAGGTGGCCTGGGACGAGCTCTTCCCGTTCGCCGACGGGCGCGCGCTGCGGACGGCCGAGCGGCTCGGGCTCGGCAAGGACACCAAGGCCCTGGCGCGCGGCCGCGACCGGCGGACCTTCGCGCGCCTGGTCGCCGGCCTGGTCCGCGTAGGCCTGGCCAAGGACTACGACGGCGTCCTGGAGGCCGCCGGGAGGTGACCGGCCAGTGCAGGAATATCCGGGGCCGGCCGGGCGCTCTGACATGCTGAGCCGGAACTGCCGTCACCGCAGATGGAGCATTGCCGATGGAGTACTGGACCCCCGCCAGTGCGCTGGTCGTCGCCGCGCACCCCGACGACATCGAGTTCGGCTGCGCGGGCACGGTCGCCCGCTGGACCAGCGAGGGCGCCCGCGTCACCTACGCGCTGCTCACCAACGGCGCCGCCGGGTCGAGCGACCCCGGGATGACCCGCGAACGGCTCACCGAGCTGCGTGAGGCCGAGCAGCGCGCGGCCGCCAAGGTCGTCGGCGTGGAGCAGGTCGAGTTCCTCGGCTACGAGGACGGCCTGCTGGAGCCGAGCCTGGAGGTCCGCAAGCAGGTCGTGCGGCTGATCCGCAGGGTCCGCCCGGAGGTGGTCGTCACCAGCGACCCGACCACCCGCTACTTCGCCGACCGCTACATCAACCACCCCGACCACCGGGCCGCGGGCGAGGTGACCCTCGCCGCGGTGATCCCCGGCTCCGACACCCGGCTCGCCTATCCGGAGCTGCTCGAGGAGGGCCTGGAGCCGGTCAAGCTGGTCGGGGTGCTGCTGGCGATGGCCCCGGAGCCGAACCTGGTCGTCGACATCGGCGACTACCTGGACAAGAAGCTGGACAGCCTGCGCTGCCACGTCTCCCAGGTCGGCGAGAACCCCTCGGACGAGGACCGCGGCTGGATGACCTCGATGGCCGAGCTCGCCGCGGCGAACGAGCCATTCCGCTACGGCGAGGCGTTCCGCGCCTTCCGCTTCGACCTGCCGTGGCGGTCGCCCGAGCCCGAGGCCGGGCCGGAGCAGGCGTGACCTCGGGCCGCTCCGGCTACCAGTAGTACCAGCGGCGGGTCCCGGTGCCTGCGCCTGGGCGAATGACCCATCCGAGTGCCCACAGCACCAGCAGGATCACGCCGAGCCACAGCAGCACTTTGAGCGCCGACCCGATGAACCCCAGCAGCACCAGCAGGAGCGCGATCAGCAGCACCGCCCAGAGCATGAGCGGACCTCCCTCTTCGGGTTGACAGGTGGCTTTCGGCCCGAGTCCCCTGCCGACCTGGCCACCAAACAATGGGCGAGTTGTCGCGGGCGCCCCGTGATGACGTAGGGTCCGGGTGATGCAGCCCAGCAGGCCGCTCTGGCCAGCCGCGCACCGGACCGGCCCGGCGTTGCTGGCGCTGCTGGCGGCCGCCGCGCTCGCCGGCAGCGCCGCGGAGCCGGCGCCGCCCGGCCGGGTCGTGCTGGGAACGGCGCTGCCGCCGGTGGTTCGCGAGGCGGTCGGGCCGCCCCCGATCGCCGTGACCGTGCTCGGCCAGCGCCGGCTGCTGCCCGCCGGCACCACCCTGGCCGAGTGCGCCGCGCGGCTGCGGCTGCGCCCGCCCGCGGGCAACCTGCTGGCGGTCGACCGCAGCGTGCTCCGCCCAGCCGTCTACCCCGGCCGGCTGCTGCTCGACGGGCGCCGCGCGGCCGCCGCCACCAGGCTGCGGCGCGGCGACCGGGTCTCGCTGCTGCCCGGACGCGACCGGGTCGAGCCGCTGCGGCACACTCCCCTGCCGCCGGTCGCGGCGGGCGAGCCGCGCAACCCGCAGGGCACGCTGGCCACCGGGCCCGGCCGTGAGACGCTGACCAGCGGCGCGATCTCCGGCCGGCTGGCTGGGGCGGTGTTCGTGCCGAGCGGTTCGCAGCGGGTCCCGCGGGCGGTCGCGCTCACCTTCGACGACGGGCCCTGGCCGCAGACCACCGACCAGGTGCTGGCGATCCTCGAGCGCGCGCACGCGCGCGCCAGCTTCTTCCTGGTAGGGACCCAGGTGGTCCGCCACCCGGAGCTCGTCGAGCACGAGGTGCGAGCGGGCATGACCATCGGCACCCACTCGTTCAGCCACCCGCAGCCGTTCGCCGCCCTGCCGCCCGAGCGCATCCGGGCCGAGGTCGACCAGGGCGCGGCCAGCCTCACGGCGGTCGGGGTGCAGCCGACGCTGTTCCGGCCGCCGGGGGGCAGTTGGTCCCCGACCGTGCTGGCGGAGGCGGCCCGCGAGCGGCTGCGCACCGTGCTGTGGTCGGTCGACCCGGCCGACTGGCGGCCCGGGACCACCGCCGACCAGATCGTCACCCGGGTGCTCGGCGCCGTGCGGCCGGGGTCGATCGTGCTGCTGCACGACGGCGGCGGCGGCCGCTCGGCGACCGTGGCCGCCCTCCCAAAGATCATCGCCGGCCTGCACAAGCGCAAGCTCGCCCTGACCACCCTCGCTCGGTGAGGTCGCGCCCGGGGGTCGTGGGCGGCGGGGAGGCGGGGCCCCGGTGGGGCCGGAGAGGCGGGGGCGACCCAGGGCGACCCCGCGGCGACCCGAACGCGGCGGGGAGGCCGGGGGCGACCCGCGGTGCCGAGGTGGGACGAACCAGGCAGACGTGTCTTCGTCGTCATGCAGGACCCGGAGGGCAACGAGCTCTGCCTGGTGTGACTAGGCGCCTGCCGGCGGCTCCCGCAGGGGTTGGCCGGCGACGACCTCCTCGGCGAGGTCGGTGACGCGGCGGCGGGACGCGCGGGCGGCGCGGCGCAACCGCTCGAAGGCGGCCTGCCCGCCGATCCCCTCGCGCTCCATCAGCACACCTTTGGCCTGCTCGATCACGATCCGGTGCTGGAGGGCGTGCTCGAGCTGGGCGATCACCCGGGCGCGCGACTCGGCCTCGGCGCCCAGCCGGAGCAGGGCGGCGAGCACCTCGGTGTAGTCGAGGATGGCGTCGACGTCGCGGGAGGTGAACGCGCCGGCCGCCCGGCGCACCACCGCCAGCGCGGCCGGCGTGCCGCCCGCCAGCTCGACCGGGACGCACAGCAGGCGGCGTGCCCGCCGCAGGCCGGGTTCGCGGGCCAGCTCGGGCCAGCGCGTCTCGGCGGGCAGGTCGTCGGTGACCACCCAGGCGGCGCCGCCCAGCACCTGCCGGCACGGCCCCGACCACAGCAGCGGGGCGGCCGTGTGCAGCTCCCCGACCAGCTCCCCGGCGGCCGCCATCCAGGCCAGCCCGCCGCCCTCGTCGGGTAGCAGCAGGGCGGCGCCGGCCAGGCCGAACAGCCTGGTCGCCACGTCCAGCAGCGGCCGCGCTGCCGCCTCGACGCCGGGGCCGGCGAGCTCGCCGGGCGGTGGCGGGCGGCCTTCGTGGTCGCGGTAGTCGTCCATGCGGGTTCCCCTGACCGGTTTGGGGACCCCCCTCCCATGCAGAACGTCAGGCGACCCGGGGCATTACGCGGCCGGCGGTCAGCCCGGGCCCCGGTCCCGCCCGCCGCGGTCGAGTCGGCCGAACAGTTCGTCGAGCCGGTGGGCGGCGTAGTCGGGCTCGGTCGTCCAGCAGGTGGCGGCCTCCCAGGCGATGCCGGCGACCTCCAGCACGTCCCTCGGCAGCGGTGCCTCGACCGGCAGCTCGCGCGGCAGCCAGCACAGGTCGAGCAGGGGCACGTCCACGCGGCTCTCGTCCCAGTCGACCAGGCCGGCGCCGGCCTCGCCGATCACCACGTTGGTGACGCCCGGGTCGCCGTGGACGGCCGTGGTGGGCAGGCCGGCGAGCGGCCGCCAGGCCTCCCGGCAGGCGGCCACTGCGGCCGGCGGCATGCGGTCCAGGCGCACGTCGCCGCCCCGGTCGCCCTCGAGCAGGTCCCGGATGGAGGCGAAGCCCGGCCGCTGCGGCCAGCCCTCGGTGAGCTGGTGGAGCCGGCGCAGCTCCCGCGCGAGCAGCTCCCAGTCGGCCGGGCTGTCGGCGTGGCGGCCGTGCAGGCGTCGCTGCACCACCAGGCCGCCGGCGTGGCGCCGCCCGTCGCGGGTGGGGATCACCTCCGGCACGGTCATGCCGTTGGCCGCCAGGTGGGCGACCAGGTCCAGCTCCCAGTCCAGCGCCACCGGCGG
>DASQWY010000251.1:0-4508 GCA_035640005.1 Actinomycetes bacterium | reverse complement strand
CGCAAGGTCGTGCCGCACAGCCGGTCGGCGCTTGGGTTCGCCAGACCCGCCGGTGGCGAGCAGGTGGCGGCGGGAGCGATCGTCGACGTCGGGGCGCAGGGCGGCAGGTAGGCCGGTACGGCCGGCAGCGGCCGGTAAGATTCGCGGCCAGCCCGCCGATAGGGGCTGCATGGTAGGCGACGTCGGCGAGCTCGGGCTGGAGTGTGACTTGCGCCCAGCCGTCGCCCACCCGGCCCGGCGCGCCCGGCGGCACCCCCGGTTGCTGCGCGCCGTGCTGGGGGCACTGGCGCGGGGCGCGCGTGCGCTCAGCGAGCTGAGCGTCGGGCAGCGTGCCCGCCAGCAGCGCCAGGCGCTGCTGTTGCGGATGGCTCGGCTGAGCACCTGGGGGTGGGAATGGGACGCCCACAGCATCCCCGGCGGGCCGGAGCGATTCCTGGACGCCGTCCATCCGGACGACCGGGACCGCATGCGCCGCACGCTCGAGCGGTCCGTCGGCGATGGGAGCAGCTTCGAGGTGGAGTTCCGGATCGTCGCGCCGGACGGGCAGGTCCGCTGGCATGCCTGCACCGGCGAGGTCGTGCGCGCCTCCGCCGGCCGGCCAGCCAGGGTGATCGTGGTCGGCCAGGACGTCAGCGAGCGCAAGGAGAACGAGCGCTTGCTGCGCGCCGCGGACAGGTATCGCACCCTCGTCGAGCAGCTGCCGCTGGCCAGCTACGTGGAGCAGCTGGACGAGGAAAGCGCCACCTACATCAGCCCGCAGATCGCCGAGCTGGTCGGCTACACCGCGGAGGAGTGGGTGGCGGACCCCAGCTTCTTCGGCAGGGTATTGCACCCAGACGACCGCGACCGCGTGCTCGCCGGGTTCACCGCGATGCACGAGAGCGGCGCGTCCTTCGAGTGCGAGTACCCCTGGTCGCCCGCGACGGCCGCATCGTCTGGATCCATGATGCGGCCGTCGTCGTCACCGACCAGGACGGCCGGCCCCTGTACGCGCAGGGCTACATGATCGACATCAGCGAGCGGAAGCGGAATGAGGAGGAACTGCGGAGAAGCCAGGAGCGCCTCCGGGAGCAGATGGAGAAGGTCGAGCACCAGGCGCTCCACGACGACCTCACCGGCCTGCCGAACCGGACGCTGTTCCAGGACAGGGCCGAGCAGGCGCTGTTCAAGGCCGACCGCAGCGGCTCGGGCTTCGCGGTCATGATCATCGACCTCGACCGGTTCAAGGAGGTCAACGACACCCTCGGCCACCACAGCGGCGACCTGTTGCTGCGGGAGGTCGCCGAGCGGCTACGCCAGGCGCTGCGCACCAGCGACACGGTCGCCCGCCTCGGCGGCGACGAGTTCGGCGTCATCGCCGCGGGCCTGTCCGACCCGACCACCGCGCGGGCGCTCGCCGACAAGCTGCAGGACGCGCTGGCACGCCCCATCATTGTCAGCGGCCTCGCGATCGACGTCGAAGCAAGCGTCGGCATCGCCATGTTCCCCGAGCACGGCACCGACGTCGCGACGCTCATCCGCCACGCCGACGTCTCGATGTACGTCAGCAAGGACACCCACACCCCAGTCGTCTACGCCGCGGCCCACGACCGCCATTCGCTGGCGCACCTGACCCTCGTCGGCGAGCTCCGCCGGGCGCTGGACGACCGCCAGCTGGTCGTCCACTACCAGCCCCAGGCCGACACCACCACCGGCGAGGTGCACCAGGTCGAGGCGCTGGTGCGCTGGCAGCATCCACAGCATGGGCTGCTCGGACCGGACCGTTTCATCCCGCTGGCCGAGCAGACCGGGCTGATCCGCTCGCTCACCCGCTACGTGCTGGACGCTGCGCTCGCCCAGTGCAGCGCGTGGCAGGAGGAAGGGCATCCACTCGCCGTCGCCGTCAACATCACCGCCCGCGAGCTCATCGACCTGCGCTTCCCCGAGGAGGTCGCGGAGCTGCTCGCCAAGTGGCGGGTCGAGCCGGCGCGACTCGAGCTGGAGATCGCCGAGACGACGCTCATGACCGACCCGCCGCGGGCTCGCCGCATCCTCGCCCGGCTGCGCGGACTGGGCGTCAAGATCGCCATCGACGATTTCGGCAGCGGTCACTCGTCGCTCGGCTACCTGAAGCGGCTGCCAATCGACGTCCTCAAGATCGACAAGTCATTCATCCAGCGGATGGGTGAGGACGTCGGCGATGCCGCCATCGTGCGGTCGGCCATCGACGTCGGCCACTCCCTCGGCCTGAAGGTCGTCGCCGAAGGGGTCGAGGACGAGGCGGCGAAGCGGTGGCTCCAGGAGCTCGGATGCGACGCCTACCAGGGCTACCATCTCGGCCGCCCGCAGCCGCCTCGACGGGCCGCAGCGACCGAGAAAACGGAGCCTGTCGGCTGAGCCCTCGCCGGACCACCTACCACCACCCCTGCTGCCTGGCCCACCGGAGCAGCGCCGCCGACATGGCCACCATGATGACGAGGACCACGATGAGGTGGACCACGTGGGTGCGCTGGTTGACGATCACGTTCATCCCGTAGATGGACGACAGGGCGGTGATCGGGAGCGTGACGGCCGCGATCACGGCAAGCCGCTCCGCCGCGATGGTCATCTTCGTCTCGGTCCGGGTCTGGTAGAACTCGATCACCCCCTGCAGGAACTCCTTCTCGCCATCGGCCATGCTGCGTACCCGGCCGAACTGGTCGACCAGATCCTCTATCCGCGGCCGTGCTTCAAGGGAGACCAGGTGGTCGAGGGTGCCTATCCTGCCGCAGACCTCGCGGCTCTGGGCGGACATGGTCCGGACCACGAGCAGCTCGTGCCGGGCGCGGAACAGCTCCTCCAGGAACGGCTCGGGATCGCCGATGTCGCCACCCATCACCCGCTGCTCGAGCCGCCCGGCCTCGCGGGCGAGGGTCGCCACCACGGCCTCCTGGTGGCGGGTCAGGGCGGAGACGAGCGCGTAGGACAGCTCCAGCGGCGAGCGTGGACGCAGGCGGCCCGCCTCGATCCGGTGCCGCACCGAGCTCGTCTCCCGGAGGGCGAGCTCGGGGTCAACGGCCGGGTTGATCGGCCCGTGGACGGTGACCAGGTAGTTGGCCCCGATGAACTGGTCGAGCTCGAGGAGGTGGACGTGGCCGCCCTTGCCCCGCTCGGCGGCGTGGAGCACGACGAACAGGTGGTCGGCGTAGGGATGGACCTTGGGGACCTGGTTGCGCTCGACGCAGTCGCGGATGGCGAGCGGGTGGAACCTGAAGACCTCCGAGAGCACCCGGCTGGCCTGCTCGTCGCACCGGGGGATGTCCACCCAGACCAGCCCCGCCTCGCGTTCGAGCAGCCCCTGGAGCTCCTCGACCTGGTGCTGCTCGACCCCCTCGTCCGATATCAAGCAAACGTCCATCCCGCTCGCCGCCTTCCGAGCCAGCAGTGATCCCGGCCTGATCGCTTCGAGACTGCCCTGCAGGCCGAGGCGGGACAACCCTGGCAGGTCCACCAGCCTGACGATCGGGCTGGTGGCCGACGAGGGCTTCGGCGACGTCGTGGTCCCCAGACAGATCAGGCGCGGCGACCGCGGGCCTGGTCGAGCCGGCGGCGATCCCGCTTGGTGGGGCGGCCCGAACCCGAACCGCGCGGATCGAGGCCCCCGAGCCGGTCGCGGGGCGGCGGCGGAGGGCTGCGGTCGACCAGGCACGAGGCGGCCAGCTCGGCGCCGACGCGGGTGCCGGGCAGCTGGGCCACCTCGACGACCCGTTCCCGACCACCCAGGCGAGCCCGGACCGTGTCGCCGACGTTGACCGGCGCGGCGGGCTTGGCCCGCATCCCGTTGATCTGCACGTGTCCTGCCCGGCAGGCCTGCGCGGCCAGGGAACGCGTCCTCACCAGCCGCACCGTCCACAGCCAACGGTCGATCCTGGTGCCGTCCATGGCCCGATGGTGACACGGGAGCGGCCGGACGGCACCGTCGCTATGATCACGCCGCGCAGAATGGGTGGCACGCTATGCAGGTGAAGGTCCAAGGCATGGTGGTGGTCGTAACGGGCGGCTCCCGTGGGATCGGTCGAGCCGTGGCGGAGCTGTTCGCGGCGCAAGGCGCAACCCTGGTCCTCCAATTCCACGCCGATCAGCACGCAGCCAGCGACACCCTCGCCGCGCTGCCCGGCGGTGGCCATCTGGCGTTGCAGGCCGACATCGCCGAACCCGAGCAGGTCCGGTCGCTCGTCGGACGCGTCATCGACCAACTCGGTCGAATCGACGTGCTGGTGAATAACGCCGGGATCTATCAGGAGCATCCCATCCTTGCCACCAGCTATGAGGACTGGCAGCAGATCTGGCGACGGACGATCCAGGTGAACCTCATCGGACCGGCCAACCTCATGCACGAGGTGGTCCCCCACATGGTCGCTGCGGGAGGGGGCCGGATCGTGAACGTCTCCTCACGGGGGGCGTTCCGGGGAGAGCCTGAGCACCCCGCGTACGGGGCGAGCAAGGCGGGGCTGAACAGCCTTGGACAGTCGATGGCGCGGGCGCTCGGC
>DASQWY010000250.1:0-2694 GCA_035640005.1 Actinomycetes bacterium | reverse complement strand
GGCCCCGCCGGCATGGGCAAACCTTCAGGGGCCCGTGGCGCTGGTCACCATCGGGCATCCCGTTCCGTCGGGTGCGCTGACGCAGTCGGAGGTGCGCTCGAACCTGGTCGGCACGCTGTTGAACAGCAGCACGAACCCGGTGACCAGCAGCAGCGCGACGATCGCGACCACCAGCGCGTACCCGACCGTGGTGACTCCCTCCTCGCGCTGACCGCGCATCGCGTGCACGCTGCCCTCCCGGCGGCGGGCCACCCGGGCGGCCCTCACGCGTCCGCTCCCGTGACGCAACGCACGGAAGCTATTCCGGGCACAACGCCACTGCCCATGGGCGAAGCTCCGGATCGGCCCTGCGCAGAACTACCCAAGGATCGCTACCGACGCGGAACCCGCCGGGCGCGGTTACGCGGGTGCCAGCCGGCGCGGCGCGGCGACCACGGCCAGGCGCCGCTCGGGCGGCACCCTGACCGGGAGCAGCTCGGGCCTGGCGGGCCGGCCGGCGGCCGGTACAAGCCCGTCCGGGCCGCCCTGCTCGACGAGCTCGCACAGCAGGTCGACGACCTTGGTGGGGAGGCGGCCGCGGCGCGCCTCCCGGCGCAGCAACGCGAGGGCCTGCTCGGCGGGCAGGGCGGCCCGGAACGGGCGGGGCCTGGTGAGGGCGGCCCAGACGTCGGCGACCGCCAGCACCTGGGCGCCGAACGGCACCTGCCGGCCGCGCAGCCCGCGCGGGTAGCCGGAGCCGTCCATGCGCTCGTGGTGGGCGCGGACGGCGGCGACCGGGACGCCGACCCGCGCGAGCGGCTCCAGGATGCCCGCGGAGGTGTCCGGGTGGCCGTGGAGCTGGCGGATGGCCTCGGACTCGAGCGGGCCGGGCCCGGCGAGCAGGTCGGCGGGCAGGGCGAGCAGGCCGATGTCCAGGAACAGCCCGGCCAGCTCCATTCCCCGCACGCGGTGCGGGGGCCAGCCGAGGGCGACGGACAGCTCGCGGGTGGCGGCCGCGACCCGGCGTGAGTGCCCCTCCCGGCCCGAGCCGCTCGCCTCCGCGCTGCCGATCATGGTGCCGAGGATCACCTGCAGCGAGTGCGACAGCGAGTCCCTGGCCTGGCGGAGGTGCTCGCGCTCCTCCGAGCGGCTCACGCGGGCCGCCGCCGTCTCGGTGCGGAGCAGCGCCTGCTCGGCCGACTCGGTGACCGAGCGGAGGGTGGCCAGCGGCGAGGTGTCCACCCGCTCCAGGCCCCGCTGGACGCGACGGCCGCGCATCGACGAGCTGACCCGGTCGACGAGGTCCTCGGGGGTGCACGGGTAGGTGAGCAGGTCGGTGACGCCGAGCGCCAGGGCCGGGGTCACGTCGATGGAGGCGTCGCGGCTGGTCAGGCCGAGGACCGGCACCGTGGTGGGCCCCTCGCCGAGGCGGCCCAGCACCGCCGTCCAGCGCTCCACCTCGTCGAGCGGGACGACGACCAGCGCCGGCCACTGGGCGTCGACGCTGCGCTGGGCCTCGACCTCCTCCTTGACCAGGGCGCACGCGAGGCCGGCCTGGCCGAGCGCGTCGCGGGCCCAGGGACCGATGCCCTCGGCGGCATCGAGGACGAGCACGTGGGCTGGCAACAGGCGCTCCTGGATCGGCTGATTCCGCAGGTGGCGCGATGCTACGGTGTCGATCCGGGCAGGTCCCATGCCCCGATCTGGTGAGTGGCGCTACCTAGTTCTGCGCAGCTGTTCGGCTATCGGACACGCTGCGTGGTTTGCACCTACCGAGGGGGTTCGACGAGGCGGATCCGCATGGCCTCCCGGACCGCATCGACCCGGTTGTTGACATGGAGCTTTCGGTAGATGTTGCCGATGTGGGTGTTGACCGTCCGCTCGGAGATCACCAGCTGGCTGGCGATCTGCCGGGAGGTCAGGCCTTCGGCGAGCAACGCCAGGATCTCCCGCTCGCGCCCGGTCAGCAGGTAGTAGATGTCGGCGGCGGCCTTGGTCTCGTCGGCGTAGCGGTTGAACTGGTGCAGCAGCTTGCGGGCCTGGACCGGGTCCAGGAACGAGCCGCCGGCCGCCACCGCCTTGACCGCCGAGCGGATGTCGTCGAGGGTCGCCGACTTCGGCAGGTAGCCGGAGGCGCCCGCCTTGATCGCCTCGAAGATCGTCTCCTGGTCCTCGTGGACGGTGAGCACCACCACGCCGACGTTCGGGTAGTCCTGGCGGATCTGCTTGGTGGCGCTGATGCCGTCGCGCCGTGGCATGTCGACGTCCATCAGCACCACGTCGGGCAGCAGCTCGCCGACCCGTTCGATCGCCTCGTTGCCGTCGGACGCCTGGCCGATGACCTCGACACCCTCGGCGTTCTCGCAGAGCAGCACGACCCCGTGCCGGGTGACCGAGTGGTCGTCGACCACCAGCACCCGCGTCGGCGTCCCGTCCCGCTCGATCGTCTCGCTCACCCCTGCGCCTCCTCGGTGCGCGGCGCGGGGACCTCGATCCAGAAGACGGTGCCATGCTCGTCCGCCCTGCCCCCGACCGTCCCGTTCAGAACCTCGGCATAGCTGCGGGCCAACGTGAGCCCCAGGCCGGCTCCGGAGCCGCGCCGTTCCACCGGCTCGTCCGAGCGGGTGAACGGGCGGAACAGCTGGCTCAGCCGCTCGTTGGTGAGCCGGGAGCCGCCGTCGAGCACCTCCCAACGGCTTGCCTCCGGGTTGACGG
>DASQWY010000249.1:0-2090 GCA_035640005.1 Actinomycetes bacterium | reverse complement strand
GCGGCCTCAGCCGCCGTCGAGCACGGCCGCGACGGCGCTGGAGAAGCGCCGCCACTCGCGCTCCTGGGCCTGCAGGGCGGCGCGGCCGCGGCCGGTCAGCTGGTAGACGCGGCGGCGGCGGCCGCCAGCGGTCGACCAGCGGCTGCCGAGCAGCCCGGCGCGCTCCAGCCGGTGCAGGGCCGGGTAGACGGTGCCCTCGGCCAGGTCGAAGGTGCCGCCGCTGCGCTCCCGGAGCTGCTCGACGATGGCGTAGCCGTGGGCCGGGCCGCCGCTCACGGCGGCGAGCAGGAGCAGGTCGAGGTGGCCCTTGAGGACCTGGCCGTTCATACTTAGTATTACTAGGCTAGGAGTCGGGGGCTGTCAAGCGCAGGACGACGCCACGTCGTGGGCGCCGGCCAGCTCGCCGGCCTGCAGCTGGAAGGTGACGCTGCCGTGGCCGGGCACGGTCGGGCTGAGGCGCACCTCGGTCGCCTCCAGGTGGCCGTCGGGGGCGGTGCCGGTGATCCGGCAGCGGGCCTTGCCCGGCCGGCTGCCGTCGTTGGTGACCCGAAGGTCGACCACGACCGCGCCGCCGGCCGCCTGCACCTGCCGGACGACCTCGGCGCGGAACGGCCCCACCCCGTGGAAGGCGTACCAGGCGCCGAAGACGAGCACCGCGACCGCGGCGAGCACGCCCACCAGCACGGTGGCGTGGCCCTGGATCGGGCTCGGGGTCGGCAGGCCGGCCGGGTTGTAGCGGATCGCGAACGACGGGCCGTCGACCGGCTGCTCGCATCGCTCGCAGACCGAGCTGCCGGCCCGGACCGGCGTGCCGCAGCGGGGGCAGCGCACACTGCTCATGCTCATCACCCCGGGACGGTAGCACCGCCCCGGCGGTCCGGCACCCGCTGTCGCCGCGATCCGCTATCGTCGCGGCATGGCCGAGCGCAAGCGCGGCGGCGCGACCGTCCGGGTCGGGACGGCCTCCTGGACCGACCCGACGCTGGTCAAGTCCGGCCGCTTCTACCCCAAGGAGGCGAGCAGCGCCGAGGCGCGCCTGCGCTTCTACGCCTCCCAGTTCCCGATCGTCGAGGTCGACGCGAGCTACTACTACCTGCCCCGCGAGGACCAGGCGGGGCTGTGGGTGGACCGGACCCCGCCGGACTTCGTCTTCAACGTCAAGGCGTTCAGCCTGCTCACCGGGCACCCGACCCGGCGCAAGGCGATCCCCAAGGAGCTGGAGGAGGAGATCGACCCCGAGCACCGCGGCAAGGAGCGGGTGTACGCGGGCCACCTGTCGCAGGAGGCGGTCGACGAGCTGTGGCGCCGCTTCCACGAGGCGCTGCTGCCGCTCGACTCCGCCGGCAAGCTCGGGGCGGTGCTGTTCCAGTACCCGGAGTGGTTCACCCCGCGCCGCTCCAGCCGTGAGGAGCTGCGCCGCCTGCGCGAGCGCCTGGACGGCTACCAGCCCTGCGTCGAGTTCCGCAACGCCACCTGGATGGCGACCGACACTGACCGGGAGCGCACCCTGGCGTTCCTGTCCGAGCTGGAGCTGCCGCTGGTGTGCGTGGACATGCCGCAGGGCTTCCGTTCCTCGCTGCCGCCGCTCGCCGAGGTCACCTCGCCGGAGCTGGCGGTGGTCCGCTTCCACGGCCGCGACCCCGAGGCGTGGACCAAGAAGACCGTGACCGAACGCTTCCGCTACCACTACGACGAGCGGGAGCTGCAGGAGTGGGTGCCCAAGGTCGAGCACCTGGCCGAGGGCGCCCGCAACGTCCACGTGCTGATGAACAACTGCTACTCCGACTACGCGGTGAGCAACGCCAAGCAGTTCGCCGACCTGCTGAACGACGCCGAGGTTCCAGTGGCCGCGCCGGGGACCTGAAGCACGGCGCTCCAGGTCGGGATGGTTGCCGCCATGCTGCACCCGAATTCGAGCTGCTCGGGGCCTCATGGAGCTGGCGCTCCGCGCCGACGGCCACGCCGACAACACCGTCCGCCCGCGACGCGCCGCAGCTGTGGCTTGGGGACCGGGGGCGGCCGACGCTGACCGGGGACGGCATCGACCGGATGCTCAAGCGCCGCGGTGGGTGGGCTGGGATCACCGGGCT
>DASQWY010000248.1:0-2144 GCA_035640005.1 Actinomycetes bacterium | reverse complement strand
TCGCGCCGAGTTGAGGTGACGATGCCGGCCCAGCCGGTCCGGCGGCTGCGGGTGCCGGTCCTGCTTGACTTGGGCGCGGCCGTGGCGTGGCGCCTGCTGCTGCTCGGGACCGTTGCCTACCTGGCCGCCCTACTGCTGGCCCGCCTGAGCCTGGTCGTGCTCCCGCTGCTTGCCGGCCTGCTGCTGACCAGCCTGCTCGGACCGCCGGTGGCCTGGTTGCGCCGGCGGGGCTGGCCCTCAGCGGCGGCCACGTGGGCGGTGCTGGTGGCTGCCCTGCTCGTCCTGGCCGCGACGATCTTCGTGGTCGCCTCCCGGGTGGCGCCACAGCTCGGTGACCTGGCCGGCCAGGTGGGGGACTCCCTCGACCAGGTCCGCGGCTGGCTCGTGCACGGCCCCCTGCACCTTTCCCACCGCCAACTCGACGACCTCACCCGTGGCCTGGAGCGGGAGCTGGCCTCGCACCGATCCGCGATCGTCACCCAGGCCGTCTCGACCGCGGCGCTCGCGCTGGAGCTGGCCGGTGGCGTCATCCTCACCGTGCTGCTCACCTTCTTCTTCCTCAAGGACGGCCCCTGGATACGGGACTGGCTGCTGGAGCGCGTCGGCGAACCGGTCGCCCGGCGGCTGCGGCCGGCCGCACAGGCCGCGTGGGGAACGATGAGCGGCTACATCCGCGGGGTGGCGGTGGTCGGGTTGTTCGACGCCGTGTTCATCGGCATCGGCCTGCTGGCGCTGCGCGTCCCGCTGGTCCTCTCGCTCGCGCTGCTCACCTTCGTGGGCGCCTTCCTGCCCCTGGTCGGTGCCTTCACTGCCGGGCTGGTCTCGGCGCTGGTCGCCCTGGTCAGCCGCGGTCCGCTCACGGCCGTGGGGGGCGGTCGTCGGCGTGACCCTCCTGGTGCAACAGTTCGAGGGTCACGTGCTGCAACCGCTGGTGATGAGCCGGGCGGTCCGGCGGCACCCGGTGGTGATCCTGCTGGTGCTCGGCGCCGGCGGCATCCTTGGAGGGATCGCCGGGGCGTTCCTGGCCGTACCCGGGTCGCGGTCGCCGCCTTGGCAACGAGCGCCTGGCGGTCGGCCGGGCCGGCGGCCACCCGGACGGACCGGCCGAGGGCCGCGGAGGAGACGGGAGGAGGCGGCGATGGTTGAGGTGGACCGGGCGGTGGAGTGTGCCCGGGCGGCGTTCCCCGGCTGGGCGGCGCTCGGCCCGGACGGCCGGCGGCCGTACCTGCGGGCGCTGACCCGGGCGGTGGCCCGCGCCGCCGACCGGGTCGCCGAGGTGGTCAGGCGGGAGACCGGCAAGCCGGCCGCCGACGCGGTCATGGCCGAGGCGCTGCACGCCGCCGCCCAGGCCGACTACTACGCGCGCCGCGCCGGCCGCATCCTGGCGCCAAGGCGGGCGTCGCCGTGGCCGCTGGCGGCCAAGCAGGCGTGGGTGCAGTACCAGCCCTACGGGGTCGCCGGGGTCATCACGCCCTGGAACTACCCGTTCCTGCTGCCGTTCCTGGCCGCCGCCACCGCGCTGGCGGCCGGCTGCACCGTGGTGGTCAAGCCCTCCGAGCTCGCGCCCGGCTCCGGCGCGCTGGTCGCCACCCTCGCCGAGCAGGCGGGGCTGCCGGCGGGCACCGTCCAGGTCCTGCAGGGCGGCCCCGCGGTCGGCGGGGCGCTGGTCCGGGCGGGGGTGGACCTGGTCGCGGTGACCGGGTCGACCGCCACCGGCCGGCGGGTGGCCGCCCTGGCCGCCGAGCGGCTGGTGCCGGTCATCGCCGAGCTGGGCGGCAAGGACGCCATGGTGGTGCTGGAGGACGCCGACCTGCGGCGGGCGGCCCGGGCGGCCGTGTGGGGCGCCTGCTTCGGCGCCGGCCAGTCATGCGTGGCGGTCGAGCGCGTCTACGTGGTCGAGGCCGTGCACGACCGGTTCCTGGCCGCGCTGGAGGACGCGCTGCGGGGGGTGCGGGCCGGCGGCGGCGGCCGCCGGGACATCGGCCCGCTGGCCTGGCCGGAACGGGCGGAGGCGTTGCAGGCGCAGGTGGACGACGCCGTGGCCAAGGGCGCCACGCTGCGGTGCGGCGGCCGGCCCGCCGGCGACCGGTTCTTCCCGCCCACCCTGCTGAGCGGCGTGGACCACACCATGGCGGTGATGCGGG
>DASQWY010000247.1:0-2275 GCA_035640005.1 Actinomycetes bacterium | reverse complement strand
CCGTGGAGTTCGCCGACCACCTCTACCGCGCCTCGCGCTACTCGTTCGAGATCGTGCTGGTCGCCCGCTGAACTATCCACCGGGGGGCTACCGCTCGGCCTTGCTTGGTCGCCTGATGCCATGGCCGGGGCCTCGCTCTTGAGCCCCCCGGACCCCCTGCCGGCCGCGGGCTGGCGCTGGCGGGGGTCGCGGCCGTCGTCGAGCTCGGCGAGCGCGTCCCGGACCGAGTCGACTCCGGTGAGCGCCAGGCCCGGCAGGCGCTTGACCCCGGGGTTGGCCGCGGGGACCAGGGCGCGCCGGAAGCCGAGCCTCGCCGCCTCGGCCAGGCGCCGCTCCAGCTGCGGTACCGGCCGGACCTCGCCGCCGAGCCCGACCTCGCCGAAGGCGGCCAGGTCGGCGGGCACCTGCCAGTCGCGGGCGGCGGACGCCAGCGCCAGGCAGACCGCCAGGTCGGCGGCGGGCTCGGTGAGCCGGACCCCGCCCGCGGTGGCGGCGAAGACGTCGTGGCCGGAGAAGGAGACGCGGGCGCGCCGCTCCAGCACGGCGATCAGGATGGCGAGGCGGCCCTGGTCGAGGTCCTGGGCCATGCGGCGCGGCATCGCCAGCCCGGTCGGCACCACCAGCGCCTGCACCTCGGTCACCAGCGGCCGCCGGCCCTCCAGGCTCACGGTGCAGGCCACCCCGGGAACGCCGGCGTCGCGGGCCGACAGGAACAGGCGCGAGGGGTCGGTCAGCCCCCGCAGGCCGGACTCGGTCATCTCGAAGCAGCCGACCTCGTGCGCCGGGCCGAAGCGGTTCTTGGTGCAGCGCACCAGGCGCAGGGCGTGGTGCTGGTCGCCCTCAAAGGACAGCACCACATCGACCAGGTGCTCCAGCGTCTTGGGGCCGGCCACCACGCCGTCCTTGGTGACCTGGCCCACCAGGAAGGTGGCGATGCCGCGCTCCTTGGCCAGCCGCACCAGCTGGGCCGCCACCTCGCGCACCTGGCCGACCCCACCGGGGGCACCGGCCAGCTCGGGATCGGCCACCGTCTGGACCGAATCGACCACCACCACGCGCGGCGCCATGTCCTCGATCAGCGACCGCACCGCGCCGAGGTCGGTCTCGGCGGCCAGGTACAGGTCGGGGTGCAGCGCGTCGAGCCGCTCGGCGCGCAGGCGGACCTGCTCGCGCGACTCCTCGGCGCAGACGTACAGCACCCTGCCCTCGGCGGCGAGCTTGGCGAGCACGGCGAGCAGCAGGGTGGATTTGCCGATGCCGGGCTCGCCGGCGAGCAGCGCCACCGAGCCGTCCACCAGCCCACCGCCGAGCACGCGGTCCAGCTCCTCGACGCCGGTGGGCTTGTGCGCGCCCACCTGGGCCGCCACCTCGGTGATGGGGACCGCCTGCGTGACCAGCCCGTTCGCCCGCGGCGGGCCGCTGCGCTCGAGCACCTCCTCGACCAGGGTGTTCCAGGCGCCGCAGCCAGGGCAGCGACCAACCCAACGCGGGGTGGAGGCCCCGCACTCGGTACAGGCGAAGGTGGTACGGACGGCTCTGGGCACGGCAGTTCCTGGTGCGGCTCTCGCAGGCGAGGCTCGATTGGCCAACGGTAGCATGGAGGCCCGACCGCCGGGCTCCGCTATCCACAGCATTCCCCCTACGCCATGGACCTTCCAGCACCCTCAGCAGACGATCTCCTGGGGCTCCTCGCCGAAGAGGACCGGCTCCGGGTCGTCGCCGCCATCGTGCTCGGGGCCGGCAGGCCGGAGGACATCGCCGACGTCACCGGGCGGACGCCCCGCACCGTCGCCCGGGCGCTGGCGCGCCTGGTCGCCGGCGGCCTGGTCGAGGGCGGCTCAGGCACGGCCTACCGGGTCCGGACCGAGGCCCTGCGCAACGCCGCCGCCCAGCGCAAGCCGGAGCCGGCGGGCGCGGAGGGGGAGACGGCGGTGCTCGGCCGCTTCGTGCGCGACGGCAAGCTGGTCTCGATTCCGAGCGCCCGCTCCAAGCGGCTGCTGGTGCTGGATCTCCTTGCGGGGCAGTTCGAGCCCGGCCGGCGCTACACCGAGGCCGAGGTGAACCAGACCCTGGGCGCCTGGCACCCGGACTACGCCGCGCTGCGGCGCTACCTGGTGGACGAGGGGTTCCTGCGGCGCGACGACGAGCGGGACCCCGCCAGCGGACGGTCGCTCAAGGTCTACTGGCGCGCGGGAGGGTCAGTCGACGTCGACTGATCCCTTCCCTTATCCGGCGGTGGTGTCCCAGTCGATGCCGTGGTCGGAGAGCCAGCGCC